>JADHVE010000009.1 GCA_016784195.1 Candidatus Woesearchaeota archaeon
GCTGAAAAGGCAGGGAAAAAACTGGAGAATAATGTTGTCTATATGAGGTTTAACCTGTATACTTTGAATTTTGACACACTTGTTAACTGCGTAAATAATAGATTTCCTTTTGTCAAAAGAACGCAGGCCGGGTTAACTGCTTCTTTGATTGGAGAAAACTTAAAAGAGGCCAGGGAGGATTTGGATTATTCTCTGAATTCTTTGTCAAGGAGAATTGGAGTTACCAGCAGGATGATAACTAAGTATGAAAATGAAGATTCAGAAGTTACAATAAACAAGGCTATGAAAATTTATGATATTTTTGGAGAAAATGTTTTCAGCAGGATAGATATATTTTTACCCAGAGAAAAATTTGTAGATGACTCCGTATCTGATTTGTCAAAAAAATATGCTGAGCTAGGCTTTGATGCCGTTGATACACGCAAGGTTCCTTTTGATATAATTGCAAAAAGAGATAAAGAATTGATACTGACTGAAGTAGGGGATAAGGCTAATCCCGAGTTTACGTCTTTATCGAGGCTGTTAGATGCTGATAACCTTATTATTTTCAAGAAGAAAAAACCAAAAGACATACCGGCCGTAACAAAAGACGAGTTTATGGATTTTGATAAGGCTAATGAATTAATTAAGTTTCTGAAAGGGTTTTAGATTTTATTTTTTGGATTGTTTATCACTAGCTTAAGTCTTATTTGTTTCTTTTGAATCTTTAACTCCTTCAATCAGTTTCTCAATTGCGTCATAAAGTTCATTTTCAATAATACAATAAGGTAATCCAGAATTTTCCAAATAGGTATGAGTATTCCTTCCTAAATGTATAGGGTCTTGGTCCAGGATTACTCCGCTTATTTTAAGATCATCTATTCCTGATTTTACATTCATGGGATCATAATCACTTAATAAAGTTGCCAATCCAAAATCCTCTTCAACAATTGATTTTATAAATCCTGAAAATTTCTCTTCTTTTGTTACAATTAAAATACGTGGTATACCTTTATTCATTTTGCTCTTAAAAGCTGTATTTTATATATAAATCTTTCTATTTTTACTACTAGTTTAGGATTACAGATAAACAAAACATTTAAATAGAACTGCTTATTAACTTTCTCTAGGATTTTTAATAAAATATAAACAAAATTGGAGGATAATAAAATGAGTGAACAATTTCAACCGATATTTATTTTGCCTGAAGGCACACAAAGAACTACAGGTAAAAATGCACGAAGGACAAATATAATGGCAGCTAAGATGGTTGCTGAAACTGTCAGGACAACACTTGGCCCAAAAGGAATGGACAAGATGATTGTTGATTCTTTAGGAGATGTTACAATTACTAATGATGGTGTTACCATTCTTGATGAAATGCAGATTGAACATCCTGCTGCTAAGATGATTGTAGAAGTAGCAAAGACCCAGGAAGACGAGGTTGGAGATGGAACAACAACTGCAGTTGTTTTTGCAGGAGAATTATTGAAAAATGCTGAAAATCTTCTAGACCAGCAGGTTCATCCAACTGTTGTTGCAAGAGGTTATAGGTTAGCTGCAGCAAAAGCACAAGAAATCCTGGATAATATCTCTGAGAAGGTTTCTGAAGAGGATATTGACATTTTAAAAAAGATATCTATGACTGCTATGACTGGCAAAGGAGCTGAGGCTTCCAAAGAGAAGCTTTCAGACCTGACTGTAAGGGCTGTAAAACAGGTAGTTGACAAAGAAAATAATACTATTGTAGTAGACAAAGAAAATATAAAATTAGAAAAGAAAGTCGGAGGCTCAGTAGATAATACAGAGCTTGTTGAAGGAGTTGTTTTAGACAAGGAAAAGGTTCATTCAGGAATGCCTAGAAGGGTAAAGAATGCAAAAATTGTTTTAGTGGACTCTGCTATTGAAATAAAATCAACTGAAACAGATGCAAAAATCCAGATAAATGAGCCTATGCAAATGCAGGCATTTTTAGACCAGGAAGAGAAGATACTGAAGGGGATGGCTGATAAAATTGCCAAGTCAGGAGCAAATGTTGTTTTCTGCCAAAAAGGCATAGATGATACAGTACAGCATTTTCTGGCTAAAAAAGGAATTTATGCTGCAAGAAGGGTTAAGAAAAGTGATATGGAAGCTTTAATAAGAGCAACAGGAGCAAAAATAATTACAAATCTTGATGATTTAAGTGAAGAAGATTTAGGCAATGCAGGCATGGTTGAGGAAGTTAAGGTGGGAGACGAGAATATGACTTATGTCAGAGAGTGTAAAAACCCAAAGGCAGTCACAATCTTGATAAGAGGCGGAACAGAGCATGTTGTTGATGAAGTCAAAAGAGCAATGGAAGACAGCATAGGAGATGTTTCTGCTGCTTTGATGACTGGCAAGGTCGTTGCTGGCGGAGGAGCTCCGGAAGTGGAACTGGCAAAACAATTAAGACAATTTGCAGATTCTTTATCTGGCAGAGAACAGTTGGCAGTACAATCTTTTGCCGACAGTATTGAGATAATTCCAAGGACCTTAGCAGAGAATGCAGGTATCGACCCAATAGATATCATGACAGAATTAAAAGCGCAGCATGATCAAGGCCAGAAATGGGCTGGAATCGACATCTCTACAGGCAAAGTAACCGATTCATGGGCTGCAGGCGTAATCGAGCCTTTGAAGATTAAGACTCAGGCTGTTAGTTCTGCTTCAGAAGTTGCAGTGATGATTTTGAGGATAGATGATGTTATTGCAGGAGCTGGCAAAGAAAGCGGCGGAATGCCACCAGGAATGGGCGGAATGCCACCAGGAATGGGAGGCATGGGCGGAATGCCACCTATGTAATTTTTTATTTTTTCTTATTTCTTTAATTTTATTTTACAATTAATCTTATTGTTTAACTATTCTATTCAACATTACAACTTTTTGAGTATTTTTTAGGTTTTTTCTTTACATTTTTTTAGTTTTTTAACAATAAACAACAAAAATAATGGTTTGAAACGAAATATTTATAAACTAAAATAATCCTGGATAGTTTATCAACAAAAAAGAGATGATAGACTATGGTAGAAGAAGGTCCTTACGAGATACTGCCTTATGCTGAGATTGAAAAGCTGAAAAAAGAGATGGCAGCCTTAAAGAAAGGCAATGCTTCTTCTGAGGGAATTCTAGATTCTATACACAGCTTAACCAAGGCCATGGAAAGCATGCTTCATTTGTTTGAGAGCGCTGCTGAAGGGATGAACAAAGAAGGTGAGGGAACTGTTGGAAAGAAATTAGACAAGGTAATTGACCAGAATAAAACTATTGCAGAGAGCATTCTAAGTTTAGTTGATATGGTCAGAGAGATTAAACAAAAAGAAGACTATGTTCTTAAACAGGAAGCTCATCAGGTTATGCAACCAACACCCATGCCAGGGCAACCTCCTAGGATTGAGCCCGATATTTTTATGAACCCACCTAGTTTTGAAAGACCAACAGCAAAAGGATATTCACCACGTAATTCGCTAAGTCAACCCTTCCCATCAGGAAGGCCGCCATTACCTCCAGGACAAAGAGCTCAAATTCCAAGGGGAGGGCCTATGCCCATGCCAACAGGTTCTTTTAAGGATTTAGATTTGAATGAGATGCAGGGGATTAAAGAACCATTTCCTACCGGCATTCCAAGCCCACCTCCTATGAATTCGCCCAAAGAACAAAGTCCTTTTGAACTAAATAGGCAGGCTCCTAAGAAACCAAAAAAAGGCTTATTTGGATTTGGAAAGTAAGAATGGAAACTTCTTTACAGGATATAAAACCAGATGAGATTAGAGATTTCTTTAAGCATATATGCTTTGTAATTAGTGAATATGAGGAAAGAAACAAGGCAAGAATGGAGCTTAAGAAGCATATTGAGAGAATAAAAACAGCCCCTAAGAAATGGATTTTGCACCAGGAGATTAAAAACCTGCATGAAAAAGTTGGAGAGGTCATAGATAAAGAAAAAAAATTGTTAGGCTATGGGGATGATACTAAACTAATAAATCAGCTGAATGATAAACTGAGTTTTCTTGAGGCGCAACTAAGCAAGGCGAGAATGGAAAGAAACAAAGCTTTGTTTGAGAACAGAGAAGCAATAAGTGAAATTCATGATTCTGTCAGGCAAATAAAGTCCAGAATGCATACTTTTATCACAGCAAAAGAAGAACGGGATAAAAGGTTTAAAGAGCTGGAAAAGAAGGTTGAAAAAACTTCTAAACATCCTTTCCCATGACTGTAGTTCTGCTGTTTAATTTTGCCCTTTTACACGCTTTTTCTATAATGATTTTTACTTTTTCATTCAATGCTTCGTAAAAATCTGAAGAAACGTTCAATGGCTGGTCTTCTATTTTTGCTATGCTTTTTATCTGCGAAACAACAATAAGGTTTTTTACCATTTTTAACACCTCAAAATTAATTATTTATTTTTTTAGCCATTAGATCATATTCAACGTTCACAATTATTTGAGTATTATTTTGGTTCTACCTTTCGTTTATTTTTTTAAATTATAAAAATTTTTAATAATAATCAAAAATCAATACAACCCAGTTCACAATTAATTGTGCTCCTGTTTGTGCTCTACTGACTTTTTTTGTTGGGTTTTTTCAATGGAATGTTTATTGATGTAAACTTTTTACTAGTTTTCATTTATGGCTGAACCAGAATTTTAACTTGTTTTTTTCTTTTTTATCCAGGCGGCAGAAGCCTTTTCTTTCAAATTGGATCTCACCATCAACATTTAATTTTTTTACTAATGGTTCAGCCAACCCATTTTTAATTTCCTTGTCGGGCATTAGTATTTCAACTTTAACCAAATCTTTTTGATTTGGCAACCAGTGGATAATCTTATGGCCTTGTTTTTTGTATTGCCCATATTCCAGAGAATGAAAAATAAACTTATTTTTCTTTTTTGTAAAATTCAGGCAGTCCATCAACCGGTATACCTTGTTATTTTCTAATTCTTTATAATCACTTTCTTCAATTAAAAATTTATCTTGAACTTTAAACTTTCTAATTCCTTTCTCTTTGAATTCAGGGTGTAAATTTAACTCAACATCCTGCTCAGGGGCTTTTTCTATTGTGATTTCTTTTGGGGATTCTATGAAAAAATACCTGTTGCATTCGGGGTCTAATAATCTTTTATTATGGATTATTAAATCGTCCCATGTTAAGACTGATTCTGTTTTTGTTATGCCCGTAGATAAAACAAATTCCCTGATTGCTTTAGGTAGAAAACCTCTCCTTTTTAGTGCAACTAATGTTGTCAAAGAAGGGTCGTCCCATCCAACCAGCTCTTTTTTGCTTATTTTTTCCCTTATGATTCTGCCTGAGCTTTCAACACCTTCTAAATTGAAACGAGCAAACTCGTAAATTTTTGTTTCTTTGAAATTCAGCCTGTTTTGTATGTATCTCTGCAGCTCATTTCTCATTTCAAATTCTTTGCTTCTTAACCTGTGAGTGATGTTCTGGATTCCGTCCATGACTGAGTTTTCAAAATCATAAGTAGGCCATAGGCGATATTTTTTTCCTGTTCTTGCATGTTTGCAGTCAATGATTCTCATTAATGCGGGGTCGCGCATTGATGTGTTTTTATGTTGCATCTCTATCTTCAGCCTTAAGATATATCTCCCTTCTTTTGCCTTGGGCATTTTCTGCCATCTTTCCATGTTTTCTTCTGCTAAAATATATCTGCATAAGCATTCTTCTCCTTTGAACCTTTTTTCTTTAATGATTTCCTGAGGGCATGAGCAGACATATGCAAAATTTTCCTTAATCAATTTTTCAGCGTATTTGTAGAACTCTTCCAGATGGTCTGATGCATAGGATATTTCATCAGGATTTATTCCCAGCCATTCATAATTGTCTATATGAATCTTATAAAATTCTTTTTCTGCAAGCTTTGGATTGGTATCTTCAAACCTTAGGATAAATTTGCCGCTGTATTTTTTTGCTAATTCGTAGTTGATGAGAATAGCTTTTGCGTGGCCTATGTGAGGGTATTTGCTTGGCTCCGGAGGAAAAGCTGTAGTTATGGCTCCTTCTTTGATGTGGAGGAATTCAAAAATATCTTTCTTCTTTTCCTGTTTTTTTTCCAGTAAAGAAGGGTCTAGGTTTTTTAGTTTTTCTTCCTGCTCTTTTTTTGATAATTTATTGACTTCTTTTACTATTGTTTTGATTTCTTTGCTTAATTCTTTTACTTTACTTCTTAGCTCGGGGTTTTCTGCTAATACTTTTCCGATGATAGCTCCGGGATTTGCATTCCCATCATATCTGACAGCATTCTGTAAAGCATATTTTAAGATTATCTGTTGGGACATATTTTACATTAAAAAGAATGAATATTTAAACTATACGTTTTTGAGAACTCTGAATAAACCGGATGTTTTGTTATAATTGATGATGATATTGTGGTTGTTGAATACTTTTTCTGTACATTGTGCGGGAAAATTCAGTTGAAGAGTTTTCTAGTTGCCATTATTATATGGGGCTTAGTAGTTCAAACTGAAATTTTTTCACGACTATAAGAATTCTAGAATTTGAGCTGTCTACTGGTCTTTGACTAGTAGTGTTTAAAATTGGATAAACTGTAAACTTGGTTAAAATTAAACTGTGAAACTTGAGAAAATAATAAACTTTAAATACTATTTATATACGCGTACAAAACTCATGTTTAGAACAATGTTTAGAAGGCATCAATAATACATGTCAGATACAAAGATGAACACTAATGAATTTCTAAAACAGTTTCCTGAACGCCTTAAACACATCGAGAAAGTGTGCAAAGTTTATCCGATGCAAATATCTGAATATTATCTAAAACTTATTAAGAACAAAGATGACCCTATTTGGAAACAATGCATTCCGGATATCCGAGAGATTGAAGACGAGGTTAATGAAGAAGATCCCTTGCTTGAGGAACAATACACTCCTGTACCTGGCCTAATACACAGATATCCAGATAGGGCTTTACTTTTAGCAAACAATAAATGTGCTATGTATTGCAGATTCTGTACCAGAAAAAGAAAAGTCGGAAAGGATATCACAATCACAAAGAATATGATTATAGGTGCATTGCAGTATATCTCAAAACATAAGGAAATCAGAGATGTGATTGTTTCTGGAGGAGATCCTTTAATGATGAGTGATGATGGGCTGGAATTTATTCTTAGAAGCTTAAGGGAGATCAAACATGTTGAAATTATCCGAATAGGAACAAGAGTGCCGGGTGTTATTCCATCAAGAATCACTTCCACATTATGCAATATGATGAAGAAATATCACCCAATCTATATCAACTTGCATTTCGAGCATCCTATGGAGATTACAGAAGAAAGCAAGAAAGCATGTAATATGCTTGCTGATTCAGGGTTCCCATTAGGGAGTCAAACTGTCCTTCTAAAAGGCATCAATGATAATGAAGAAGTAATGAAAGAACTGTTTCAAAAATTGATGGCTATGAGAATTAAACCCTATTATCTATATCAGGCAGATATGGTCAAAGGCACAGAACATTTCAGAACACCAGTTACTAAAGGGCTGGAAATAATTAAAAGCCTCCAAGGGCATACTTCAGGACTTGCAATCCCTCAATACATAATCGACACTCCAGGAGGGGGGAAAATCCCTTTGATTCCGGATTATATTAAGTTTAAAAATAATGAAAAAATAATTATGGAGAACTTTGAAAATAAAATTGTAGAATACTATGAACCTAAGAGTTCAGGACGCAAAAAAAATAATAAATTCAAGATTGCTGTTGTATTCAATCTAAAAAAACAATCTGAGAAAAATAAACCAGAAGATTACTACGCAGAATTCGATAATATTGAAGTACCCATAGCAATTCAAAAAGCATTAATCAAACTGACAGATAATGTAGATCTTCTAGAATCAGATAATAATCTTTTTGAAAAGCTCAAAAAAGGTAAGTACAATTTTGTTTTTAATATTGCTGAAGGGCTTCTTGGAGAATCCAGAGAAAGCCATGTACCTGCAATTCTTGAAATGCTTGGAATACCTTATTCAGGTTCAGGAGTGTGCACACAAGCAATAACTCTTGATAAGCGAAGAAAAAAAGAGATATTAGGATTTCATAATATACCTACGCCAAGATTTCAGATAATGAACTCGCCAATTGAAAAACTCAGCCAGCACCTTACTTACCCCCTCTTTGTGAAACCAAACTGTGAAGGAAGCAGTAAAGGAATAAGAAATAATTCCATTGTCCATAATAAGGATGAATTAATGAAAGTTGTCATGAAAATTATAGAGGTCTATAATCAACCTGCTTTGATAGAGGAGTTCCTGCCTGGAAGGGAATTCACTGTTAGTATACTTGGCAATAATCCCCCTGTAGTACTTCCGATAGTGGAAATCAAATTTGATTATCTTCCATCAGGCATAAATAATATAGATTCATATGAAGTTAAGTGGTACTGGGATAATCCTAAAACAGCTAAAAAGGCAGTGCAATGCCCGGCTAAAATAGATGAAAAACTTGAGAAGCAAATCAAGAACATTGCACTAAAGACTTATTCTGCTCTGGGTTGTGTTGATTTTACAAGAATGGACCTCAGATTAGATGCTCATGGAATCCCAAATGTTATAGACGTAAACGCATTGCCCGGCCTTATGCCTGACCCAAAAGAAAATTCAAGATTTCCTAAATCTTGTTATACCTTAGGAATGACTTTTGAAGAAATAATATATAAAATTCTATTCAGTGCAATGGAAAGATACGGCTTATTAGAAAAATATAATTTCCCCTCGGAAAAAGTTAAGTGTTTTGTAAAGATTAAAACGGAAAGATTATAATGACTGTCCACATAAAAACCATAAAAGGAAAAGGTAGGGGGGGTTTTGCAGGAAAGGATTTTAAGAAGGGAGAAATAATCGAATTAGCCCCAGTTATAGTATTATCCCCAAAAGATAGAACCATAATTGAGAAAAGCAAACTTGATGATTATTATTTTGAATGGGGAAAAGATAACAAAGCTGCGGCAATAGTTATGGGATACGGTTCATTATACAATCATTCTTCAACCCCTAATGCTCATTTTATCCAAAATTTTAAAAAGAAACAGATTAAGTATAGATGCATAAAGAATATCAAAAAAGGTGATGAAATAACAATAAATTATTATGGGAAAGTAAACGACAAAAGGTCAGTGTGGTTTGAGCTCAAATGTAAAAGATCAGAATGGCAAAAGAATGCCTAGAAAATTCAACTACTGGGTGAAAATGGTTCAAGATGAAAAATCAAGAGATACAAAAAATAAGGGAGTGCCTAGATTCACCTATAAAATTGGATACAGAATATTACGGCAGATTAGTAATGAAAACAAACAAAAAAAGACATATTTATCAGCAAAGTGCAGAAAGTTTTGGAACACCCCAATATCTCCTGGATGAAAGAATATTGAAGATAAGATCAAAACAATTCAAAAAAGTATTTCAGTCATTTATCCCAAATTCAGAGTTCTATTATGCATTCAAAAGCAATGATCTCCCTTACTTAATAAACAAGATTAAAAAATTGGGATATAATGCTGACGTGGCAGGAAAGTTTGAGTTGATGCTTGCACTAAAATTAGGGTTCAAAAAAATATTATTTACAGGACCTGGTAAAAACGAAGAAGAATTAATATTAGCGCTAAAAAATCATAATAAAGTAATAATCAATATTGACAACTCTGATGAACTTGACACTTTAACAAGAATAATTAAAGAGAAACAATTCAAGCCAAATGTCAGGGTAAGCCTGAGAATATGCACGAGTGAGGAGTTAGCAAGAGAATGGTCAAAATTTGGAATTCCCCCTATTGAATTGATCTCTATAATTAAAAAAATAATTGAAAATCCCGGGATAACATTGTGCGGTTTGCACTTCCATTCAAGCTGGAACAAAACCCCAGAAAGATACCAGGAGAACATCAGACTTCTGGGGAAAATGATTAAAAAGATTCCTGAAAAATATCTCAACACAATTAAATTCCTGGATATTGGTGGGGGGTTTGAGCCTGGAATGGAAGGAGAACTTCTAAAATCAACTATTAAAGGGAGAGCAATAGAGATATTAAACGAGCTTGACAAAAAAAATGATAAAAACACTAATTCATCTGATTTTATTGTAGAAGATCCAAAAGAGATATCAGAATTTGCCAAAGAAATCAGCAAAGAACTAAATAAAAGTATTTACCCAAAACTCAACAGAAAAATTAAAATCTATATCGAACCTGGAAGATACATCAGCAAGCATGCTACATTGATATTAACAAAAGTAATCTGTAATAAAGGTAATAGTGTTATTGCGGATGCAGGCCAGAACATAATCGGGGATGATTCATTGGCCTCATGGGAATATGCACCTATAATCAATTTAACCAGGCCCTCTCAAAAAAGAAATAAAATTATAGTTTATGGTTCAACTTGCGATCCGCATGATATCTTAGGCTATAGTTATTATGGGAAAGAGATAAGGAAGGGAGACATGCTTGCAGTACTAAACCAAGGAGCGTATACTTTTTCTTTTGCAAGAAGATTCATCAAACCAATTGCACAGTATATAGTTCTCAAGGAAAATGGGAAATTAAGCACAGCAAAAAAAGTTGAGACTTTTCAGGACAGGTATAGGGGCTGTAAACTATGAGTGTCAAAATAGGCGCCACAATAAACTCTCAAGGTTATCAAATTACTGTGGGAAACAAAAATTATAGCCTATCATTACATGATTATTGGAAAGATATGAAAGAAAAAGGATTACTGATAGACAATATTACATATGCAAAGACTGCTGCCTTAAGAACCCTAGTAGAGGATATCAACTACGATACATACAATCCATTTTTTAAAGAATTTATTGATTCAGGAATCAAAGGAGACTTACCGAGAATAGCAGATATCAAAGGTGAAAAGACACAGAATATTATTGCAGAATTTGATAAGTCAACAGTGAAATTTCAAAAAAAGCTGGAACAACAAACCCTTTCTGAAGTTGAGACAGATAATAATCATGCAGTGATTGGGATGAGCATGGGCAAGGACAGTCTCCTGTCATTTGGATTGGCAGAGGAAATTGGGCTTAGATCAACTCTGATATTTTTTGAGGATATGGCAGGATATAACAGTAATGAACATAAGATAAAAACAGGCTTAATAAATAATTTTACTAAACAATTTAACAAAAACATAATCAGCATTAAAGACAACACAGACCTGATATATTACAGCAAGAATATCAAGAATAATTTTCATGAATATGATGGAACAAACGCTATTCTTTGTTTTGCTCTCCAGATGATACCTTTGGCAAACAATCAAAACTCAAGATATATACTGTTAGGTAACGAACAAAATCACAATGATTTCTACATAAATAATGATGGTTACAAGACATACCCTTCTTTTGACCAGACCAGTGAATATATGCAAGGGATAGATGATGTGATGAAAAAATTTACTAATGATAATATTAATGTAATGAGTATAATAGAGCCAATCTACAATCTAGCTGAAATGAAAATACTGAAAAACAGATATCCTCAGTATCTAAAATATGTTATGTCTTGCAGCTCAAAAAAGCTTGCACAGCATAGGTGGTGCGGTCAATGCCCTATGTGTGCAAAGGCATATATTCTTGCATGCGCTGTTGGATTTAGTCCAAAAGATATGGGGCATAACCACAATATGTTTCTCAAAGAAAATGCAAAGTTATATCCTATGTTTTCAAAACCGATTAGGCCATATGAGAAGCCAAAAGAGCAGAGAGATGAACAATTATTTGCTTTTTATCTTGCATATAAACATGGGGCGAAAGGCGAACTTATCGATGAATTTAAGAAAAATTTCCTGGTGGAGGCCAAAGAACGGGAAGAAGAATTTCATAAAAGATTTTTTGGAATTCATACTTCGTTATCGATGCCAAGAAATATAAATTCAAAGATAACTTCTATACTTAAAGAGGAACTTAATTAAAAAATTGAACCGGCACTAGAACAACCAGATCTGGATATTTGTAATTCATTTAAAAAATTATCTGGAAAGAGGTTATTTGTTTTGACTCTTTGTCGTTTTTCTAATAAATTTTATCCAAATTCAAATTGAACATAACCTCAGCGCAATGCTTGTACTTAACAAACAAATTTAGGTCAAAAATTATGGGTGACTAGAAAACTCCCTGTCCAAAATTGGCAGGGGTTTCTGTAAAGCTGATTAGACAAACTTAAATTAACTGATTTTTTTAAAAATATAGACATCATAAACAGGCCCGATTCTTTTGCCTTCCAAGATGCAGATTAGTTTTAAGCCAATGCTGTCTAAGAATGCCTTATCTTTTATGATGTTTGTAATTGAGCCTTCATGTATAGTCATGCCATCTTTTTTGGTGACTTTTGAGAAAACAGCTAATAGTTCTTTAGATGCTTTGTCAAATTCTTTATTGTCATCTATTCCGCTGTATTGGTCAAAAACTTCTTTGCTGAGAGAGATGTCAAAAGAATTGTCTTCTAATTGTTCTTTATAGTTATCTAATGAAATATGCTCTTTTTCTTCAATTGCAGAGTCTTTTTTTATTGCTTTACACCCTAATTTTTCTAAGTTAACTGCAAAATAACCGCCGATTTCCAGGATATTAAGGTTTTCTAATGGTCTTATTTTATATAATTCAGAAGACAGGTCAATATTCTCTTTTGTTATGTTGTTTTTTAATAATTCTTCATATTCCATTTTTTTATTTTTATTGATCAGCCACGATTCCATAATACACTGGAAGATTGTTTCATATTCCCAGTGGTTAGGCAGCTGGACAATATCCTGGAATCTTTTTTGTTTTGGCGTGAGAAAAATATCCTTGAGTAAGCTAGTTAGATAAGAACGTCTTTGATAAATCCTGTTGATGGTTTCTTTTGTGAAAAAAATATTATTAAGTTCAGGCATATATCTAGGTTAATTACAGAAGTATTAATAGTTTTTTGTTGGATTAAATAATATATTTTTAAAAACAATAAATGTGGAATAGAACTCAATGGTTTAAATTAATTGATAAAAAAAATATAATCTAAACCCCAACCTGAGATTCTGATAATCCTTTTCTGGCCCTTATCTGCTTTATCACTTTTTCCTGTAGTTCGTTAGGAAGCTTTTCAAACATCTGGTCTACTAAAGAAGATGAACCACGGCCGCCTGTTGCTGAGCGTAAATCAGAACTCCATCCGAACATCTCTGCTACAGGCATTTTGGCTTTTATGATCATTGTTGAGCCTTCCTGCTGTGCATCTAAAAGCTGGCCCCTTTTATTGCTTATCAGTTTTGAGATGTCCCCTAAGAAATCAGCAGGAGCCTCTATTTGTATAATCTGCAAAGGCTCGTAAATCAAAGGTTTAGCAGTCATAAATGCTCCCCTTACTCCTTCTCTGACAGCAGGATACATCTGAGCTGGGCCCCTATGGATAGCATCTTCATGCAGTTTCATATCTGTTAGTGAAATCTTTACTTTTATGCATGGCTCTTTTGCTAACGGCCCTTGTTTTATAACATCCTCAAACATGTCAAGGATCAGGTCAATTACTTCCCCTACATGCACTTGTCCTCGAGTCATGTCTATGAAAAGGTTGCCTTTGAAGATATTCTTTACTTTCAGGGCTGTCTTGTTGTCCATGCCGCATTCAACTAGTGTATCCCTTATGGTCAAATCTTTCTTTTTGATTCTCATTTCAGGAAGATCTCCTTTTTTAATAGCATTATAAATAGAGTCTTCTAATGGATCTACCCTGAAGAATAAATGATTGTGCTTGTTGGGTGTTTTGCCCATTGCTTCCTGCGAAGGAGCTGTAACTGTTTCACGGAAAACAACAATCGGATCAGAGGTTGAAACCTCTACATTCTTTTCTGTCCTTATCCTGTTTTCAATAACTTCTAAATGGAGCTCGCCCATACCGTGCATTAAATGCTCTCCAGTCTCTTCATTGATTTCAATCTGAATAGTAGGGTCTTCTTTTGCGACCATCCTTAAAACATCAATTAATTTTGGAAGGTCAGAGGGCTTTTTTGCCTCTATTGCTTTTGTAACAACTGGGTCAAATATATGAGTAATTTTTTCAAAAGGCTCTGTTTCTTTTTCAGTTATTGTTTCTCCTGCATAAGACTTTATTCCTCCGACTCCTATAAAATTTCCTGCAGGTACATTATCCACAATTTCCCTTTTTGCACCGTTGTAGATAAAAACCTGTTGTATTTTTGAGCTCTGCTTCATCCTATTTAAATAAACGCCTGTTCCTTTGCTCATTGTTCCTGAAAATAACCTTCCAGCTGAGATTTCTCCTGCCTGAGGGTCAACGACAATTTTAGTGATAACAAAAAATAAAGGACCGTTTGAATCGCAACTTGTTAATGAGATTCCTTCTTTGCTTTCTAAGTCTCCATGCCATATTTTTGGGATACGGTATTTTTGCGCTTTCAATGGATTCGGAAGATGGTTGATGACCATGTCTAAAACAACTTCATGCAATGGAGCTTTGTCCATAAGCGCTTTGTACTTCTCATGGTCTCCAGCAGGGTAATGTTCTATTATATCCTTAAAAGTTATTCCTTTGCTTTTCATGTACGGAATAGACAATGCCCAATTGTGGAAAGCAGAGCCAAAAGCAACACTTCCTTCCTGGACATTTACCTGCCATTTATCCCCATATTCTTTTGGAGCAATCTCTTTGATAAGCTTGTTTACTTCAGCAATTATTTTTATAAAGCGCTCCTGCATCTGTTCTGGAGTTAACTGCAGTTCTTTTATCAGGCGGTCAACTTTGTTTATAAAAAGAATTGGCTTTACAAGCTCCCTTAGGGCCTGCCTTAAGACTGTTTCTGTCTGGGGCATGATGCTTTCAACTGCATCAACCAAGACAATTGCTCCATCAGTAGCCCTCATTGCCCTTGTTACATCTCCTCCAAAGTCAACGTGGCCTGGAGTGTCTAATAAGTTGATTAAATATTCTTTATCCTTGAAATGATGAACCATAGAAACAGCAGCAGTGTCAATTGTAATACCCCTTTCCTGCTCGTCTTCATGGAAATCCATCTTTAACGCTTTTCCAGCGTCTTCCTTGCTCATCATCCCGCAGCCTGAAAGAAGGTTATCGGAAAAGGTTGTCTTGCCATGATCAATATGGGCGCATATTGCGATATTTCTAATATTATCTGGCAACTTCATAATCTTAGTTACACTATCAACCATCTTTTCTGCCATTTTTAACTCCAAACTAGTTCCTGTTTTTTTACTTCGACTTTTTTTGCCGGATAAATCGTGTTTGTTAATTCATCCGGGTCAAACCACAGCTTAATTTCCCTTTCTGCTTCTTTTTTGCTTTCTGAAGCATGTATAGCATTCTCAAAAATACCTTTAGAGGTGATTCTTCCGTATTTGCCTCTGATTGTTGTAGGGTGGGCTTCTTCCGGATGTGTGCTTCCAACTATTTTCCTCATTTTATTAATTGCGTCTTCGCCTTCATAGACCAATGCTAAGACTCTTTTTGTGTGGTAGTGGCCCATGATGTATTTTATTAACTCATCAAAAAAATCCTTTTCTTTTAGGTTCCTATAATGGTCTTCTGCTAATTCTTTGCTTACCTTAACTATTTTTGCCCCTACAATATCTACATCCATCTCTGATAATTCTGTTAAGATATTGCCTATTAATGACTTGATTAGAGCGTCTGGTTTTATTAAAATTAGAGTTTGTTCGTTTGTCATTTTAATCAATTTTTTATTAGAAACTTATTTGATGATGTATTTTAATTTATTTTTATTCTTCTTTTGTTACTCCTTTTTTTTCATACCTTCCGCTCCATTTTGTTTTTATTGGCTTTCTTTTCATCTTTAATGTGTTTTTTTCACATTTTGAAGAGCAAAAGTAGAATAGTTTTCCATCTTTTTTTACATACATCTTTCCAGTACCTTGTTCAATTACAATTCCGCAAAAAGTGCATTTTGGCATTTTAAATCATCATTTGGCTGTGTTTTTTTAAATCATCTGTCTTGGATAGTTATTTTATCTGTAGAGAGTATGTTACGAATTTTTCTAAGGAGATTTAGCCTACGCCTCTGCCGCCTTTTTCCAAGCGCCTTGCCTCTATTTCTGTTTCTCTCAGCATTAATGTATCATCTTTTTGAACTGGGCCCCGGACATTTCTTCTTAATACCTTATTTTTATCACGGCCGTCCAAAACTCTACATCTTACCTGGATGGCTTCCCCTCTTGTTCCTGTTCTTCCGATTATTTCCTCTACTTTTGCGGGTACTGCCTGAGTAAAACGTACTGCGCCTTTTGTTTCTTCTTTAGGCTTCTCTTTAGACCTTTGTTTATTAAAATCCTGAGGCATTTTTATTTTTTAGATATCTCTTTTATTAAGTTTTTTGCTTCTCCTTCTTCTACTATTGCTATGCTTCCAGTTGGAATATCTATCCCTGCTGCTGCTCCAAGCTCTTCTTTGCTTGGCACTTCCACACAAGTAACTCCTTTTTCTTCTGCCAATAAAGGCAAGTGCATTGTAATCTCAGGAGGTGAAACATCTTTAGCTATTACTATTAGCTTTGCTTCCCCTTTTTCCAGAGCTTTGGTTGTTTCGTTAGTGCCTTTTCTCAGCTTTCCAGTTGCTTTAGCTATTTCAACAGCTTCATATATTTTATCATCTTCTACCATTTTCAAATCACCTTCCAAGTTAAGAGGTAAGAATTAATTACCTCGATCAGAGTTAAATCAATAACCCCTCATATTTTCATAGGTAAAATAAAGAAATGATATTTTGTTTAAAAATGTTATGGTTTTACTCCCCTTTTTGATATTCTTTGATAGCATCCATGAATTCTGTTTTGTCGAAGTCAGGCCAATATTTGTTGGTGAAGTAGATTTTTGCCCTTGAAGAATCCCATAATAATAAGCTGGAGGTTATTTTTTTAGTGCCATTCTTGATTATCAGGTCAGGGGGAAGGAAGTAAGAGCTGGAGAGATTTTCTTTAATCAATTCTTTGCTTATCATTTCAGGGTCTATCCTGCCTGTTTTTATGTTCATTGCTATTAGTTTGCAGGCATCCACTATCTCTTGTTGGCCATCATAGTTAACGCAAAAGTTAAGGAAAAAGCTGTCATATTCCTTTGTTTCATCTATTGTTTTTTTTATGACATCCACGATTCTTCCAGGTAGATTATACCATTTGCCCAGGACTGAAATTTTTACTTTGTTTTTATTGATTAACTCTGAAGAAGACAACTCAGTAAAAAAACTTATTATTGAGCTTAAGGTTTGCCCGTAACTTTCTGAGCTTTTATTGATGCTTTCAGGCAGTAGGTAAAATGTTAAGATAGGTATGCCCAGCCTTACCTGCGTTTTGATTGTGCTTTTTAGTATAAGGAAGCTTCTGTTGTTTGCTTCTTCCAATGAGAATTTGTTTTTTTTAGCCCAATCCTGAATACCGTTCATAGTCAAGGCTATATGTCTTGGCAGTTTAATCCTTAAAACATCTTCTTCTTTCTCTTTTTTTATTATATCCCTTATTTTTTCTAACATTTTAACCTATCGGTTGAACTCTGCAAAAACCCCTTGGTTTATTGTACCTGACGTTCCTTTACCCCTATTCAGTGTTGAGTTAGTAATATTTATAAAGATTTTTGTTTTAATGCTAAAAACAATGTTTACTACTCATGATTTAATCGTCTATGGTATAGCATTTATTGCTTTGTTTGTTGGAAGCTATACAGACTTAAAGACAAGAGAGGTTTCAGACTGGGCTAATTACGGCTTAATAGGAATAGGATTAAGCTTGAGCCTTCTGTTTTCTGCTGTTTATTGGGATGTGCGGTTTTTTATCAACAGCCTAGCGGGCTTTGTAGTATTGTTTATTATAGCCTATATCATGTTTTATTCCGGGCAGTGGGGCGGAGGGGATAGTAAGATGCTGATGGGCTTAGGAGCTTTAATCGGTTTGGATTTGAGCTTTAAAAATTTGTTCGTGGTTTCTTTTTTTGTAAACATACTACTAGTAGGAGCTCTTTATGGAATATTATTCAGCTTGTTTCTAGCCTTAAAGCACAGAAAGAAGTTTTTAAAGGAGTATGTAAAAATTTCAAAAAATAAGCTTATCATAAATATAAAAAAATATCTGCTGGTCTTTTTGGCTGTTATGTTAATTTTATTTTTCTTTATTGAAGAATATTTAACAAAAATGTTTTTAATTACATTTCTGGTGATAACTATGTCAACTTTTTATTTCTGGATTTTTATCAAGGTTGTTGAGAAAGCCTGCATGTACAAGTATGTAAATCCCGAGCAGCTAACAGAAGGAGACTGGATAGCAAAAGATATCAAAATAAACGGAAAGTATGTAACCGGGCCTAAGGATCTTGGAATAGAAAAAAAGAAGATTAGAAAACTAATTAATTTTTATAAAAAAGGGAAAATAAGAAAGGTATTGATTAAAGAAGGGATTCCTTTTGTTCCAAGCTTTTTAATAGCTTTTTTAGTGACTGTCTGTTTTGGGAATTTGCTGCTGCTTCTGTTTGTTTAAAGTGCCCTCACTTTGTTAGGGACATTTCCTCGCTTTGCTAGTCAAGGTATTCTTTCTAACTGTTTGGAGAAATAATCATCATCCTCAGAAGATTGCGAAGGGGCTGGAGGAGGCTGTTTGATGACTTTTTCCTCTTCTCCTGTTTTAAAGTCGCCGATATTTTTTGCCTGCTCCTTGATTTTCAATTCAACAGTGGACATTTCCTCTTCTGTTAGCTGTTTTGGAGCCCATTCAAGGTTAATACCATCATTTTCTTTTCGTGGGATTATGTGTATCATAAAATGCGCTACTGTCTGGCCTGCCGGCACGCCGTTAGTAACAAATAAATTTGTGCCTTGAACTCCTAGGTTTTCAAATATTGCTGAAGAAATCCTGTTTGCTGTCTGGAATAATCTACTTACTTCAAAATCAGGAATCTGCTCAAGAATAGGATGGTGGTTTTTAGGCATGACAAAACAATGTCCAGGGTTAGCACCATTAACATCTAAAACAGCCAATACTAAATCGTCTTCATAAATCTTTTTCGAGGCTATTTTTCCTTCAATAATCTGGCAAAGCAGGCAGCTTTCTTTTGAGACCATTATTTTGCACCCAATATTCTTGCTATATCATCTAAATCAACACTTTCTCTGTTTTCTTTTTTTTCTGCTTTCTTTTTTGTTTTTTCGGCTGATTTTAATTTTTTCTTTTCAGGCTTTTTTCCTTTTGATTCCGACTGTTTTTCAGTTGGCTTTTCCTTGAATTCTGCGTCTACAACCTTTTTTTCAGGTAATGTAAATTTAGGAGGTGCTTCTGATGCAGATTCTTTTATCCCGCCTAAGCTTTTAGAGAGTTTTTTGCTTACCTCATCCAGCTCTTTTTCGGAAATAGTATGTTGAGGCAAGGTAAAGTCCAAATTGTCTTTGTCCATCCTAGGGATTATATGTATCATAAAATGCTGGGCTCTCTGGCCGGCTGCAACTCCGTTAGTAGCAATAATGTTTGTGCCTTGCGCTCCTATCCCCCTCAATAGAACATTAGAAAGTGATTTTGTTACCATAAACATATGGCTGATTTCATCCTCAGACATCTGAGGCATTATAGAATAATGCTCTTTGGGCAGTAACAGAATATGTCCAGGATTTGCAGGGTTTATGTCCAGTACTGCAATAGTCTTATCGTCTTCATAAACTTTCCTGGATTGGACTTTTCCGGATACAATCTGACAGAAGATGCACTGTTTTTTCTGGAATTCTTTTAGCTCTTCAGGAGACATATTCTTTATTTTCTCCTGCAGGGCATTTACCTGCTCTTCTGACATTTGCTGCTGAGGCATTTTATTATCATTAATTTAGTTTTTTATAAACATTGTTATTTTAAAAACAAAAAATTTAATAATAAAACCAGCAATAATAAAAAAGTCATTAAAAAATTACCAATAAACCAAAAACAGTAGCACAATCAGGTGTGAACTTGGTTTAGTTGATATTGATCAATTAAAATTTTTAAATTTAAAAAATTATCAAAAAAACAAATCTAAAAAATACTCAGATATTACATGTACAGAACTTAATGGCTTAAGATTAATGGATTAAAAAACAAACAAAAAACAATCAATGGCTGAAAAATAATGGTAAAAATAACTCTGGACTTAAATAAAAATCTTGAAGGGAATGCAGAGGTTTATTATAATAAGGCAAAGAAGATAAAAAAGAAACTGCAGGGAGCAAAAGAGGCTTTGGACAGGTCATTGAAAGAATATAAAAAATTAAAGTTAAGAAAAGCAAAAGAAGAAGGAGTATCGGAAGCTAAAGAAAAAATAAAAGAAAGAAAAAAAGAGTGGTATGAGAAATTCAGGTGGTTTATTTCCTCTGAAGGGTTTTTGGTTATTGGAGGAAGAGACTCTACTTCTAATGAGATTGTGATTAAAAAGCATACTGACAAGAATGACCTGGTGCTACATACAGACATGGCTGGAAGCCCATTCTTTGTGATTAAATCAGAAAATAAAAAAATTACAGAAAAAACGATTAAGGAAGCAGCGGATGCTACCTGCAGTTTTAGCAAAGCTTGGAGATTAGGCTTGATAACTACAAGTGTTTTTTATGTTGAACCTGAACAGGTATCAAAAAAAGCACAGTCGGGAGAGTATCTGACTAAAGGGGCTTTTATGATTTACGGCAAGACAAACTATGCTGAAAACAAAATTAATCTGGCTATTGGAATGAAAGAAGAAAAAATAATGTCCGGGCCGATAGAGGCAGTTAAAAAAAACTGCGAGAAATTTGTTGAGGTAAAGCAGGGAAGGAAAAAGACAAGTGATATAGCAAAGAAGATACAGAAGAAAATTGGCGGAGATTTAGATGAAATCATAAGGGCTTTGCCTGCTGGCGGTTGCGAAATAAATAAATAAACTTTTAGTTATACTCAATGAACCTAATTGTAAAATAAGCCATTATTTTAAAATCAATAAATAAATTAATCAAATAAAATAAAAAATGGCCTTTAAATTTCAATGCTCGATGTGCGGTAGCTGCTGCACCAGAATCCGGGGCTTATTGCCTGAAGAAGACCGGGAATTTTTGAAAGAATATGCTTATGGCAAAATGCCTCTTGTGCAGTTAGTTCCTTTAGATAAAATGTCTTTTCCGTTGTGGGACTGGGAAGCTAAAAGATTTAGGGAGCTGGAGAAAGAAGCTAATACAGATGCCAAGATCAAGGAAAGCAGGGCTATTTTGGATTTGAACACGAACAAAGCAATAATCTCAACATATTTTATGGATACTGATGTTTGTTCTTTTTTAAATGATAAGGCATGCTCAATCCACGATAAAAAAAGAGCCTATATCTGCAGGCTGTTTCCATTCAATAAAGGGCCTTTTTTGAAAACAGGCGAAAGGCCGGGAAAAGAAAATATGTTTGGAACTTGTGAAGCCTTAGACAAGATTTATGGTGAAATTCCTTATGATTATAATGGGATGGTTAAATTTCTTGATGGAGCATTTGGCAATATTTTCCTTGATGCAGTTCAGAATGATATTGTAATTGAATGGGTTAATAAGACAATTATCAATTTGGTTAAAAGCAGAAAGATAAGGCCTGCTATGAATTACCCTTATGAGTTTTTGTTAAAAAGAATAAATAATTCTGAGAAAATTGACTTCACAGATTTTTTGGTTAAGAATAATGTTTATACAGGAAAAGAGATGGATAACCTAATAAAACGGTTTGATGATAATACAGATGCTAAAGAAAAAGTAAATGCATTTTTAAGGCCATAAAAAATTAACCAATAAAACCTGGCATTTAAAAAAATTTCAGGTTAAAAATTAATAATAAAATTAAAAAATGATAACCTCTGATGAAATGAGAAAACTGGAAGATAATTGTGGTATAGACAAAATCGAGCTTATGGAACATGCTGGCAGGGAGGTTTATGAAGTTTTGAAAAATAAGTTTGCCCTGAAAAACAAGAAGATTTTAATTGCAGCTTATCACGGCAATAATGGGGGAGATGGCTTTGTTGCTGCGAGATATCTTTGCGAGAATGCAGGTGTTGATGTTTTGTTTTTAGGAGATGAAATCAAATTGAAAAAAGAGGCTTTATTGAACTATAAAAAGATAATCAATAATCCCAAGATACAATTTCCTGATGTGGGGGATGTTGATTTTGATGATTATGACATTATTATAGATGCAATTCTGGGCATTGGCATAGAAGGCAGCTTAAGGAAGGATATCCTCAACACAGTAGGCAGTATAAATAATTCAAAAGCATTTAAGGTTGCTGTTGACGTTCCTACAGGCTTAAATCCTGATAGCGGGGAGATTTTAGATAAGGCTGTTGATGCTGACTTAATCATAACATTTCATGATCTGAAAAAAGGCTTGGAAAAGTATAAAAACAAAGTAGTTATAGTGAATATTGGGATTAAAAAATAAAGGAGGCAACGCAAATCTAAAAAAAGCCATAAATGCTTTTAGCATTTAATGTCACAGATTTGCTAGTCTCCTCGTAAAACTTGGAGGTGTAAAAAATGTGCAAAGGATGTTTTGGCAAATGCTTTATATCTGCAATAGCGACATGGGGATTTTTTGCCTTATTGCTTAGATTGTTGAATGCAGCAAACCCTTGGGTGAATGCGATATGGCTGACATTATTGGTTTCTTTGGCAATGGTTTGTTGTCCGCTTATGGGAAAGAATCTAAGTGAATGCTGTACTTTTAAGCCAAAGAAAAAGAAATAATTTTTTATTTTTTCATTAAATTTTTATAGTTGTAAATCCAAGAGTTCTTAAAAGAGGCATTTTTATGAAAAAAATAATTTTATTTTTATTTCTTGTAATTTTTATTATTGGCTGTGATGAAGAGCAGACAGAGCCTGAAGATATAATAGGGGAGCAGATAGGAAATAATCCTAACATAATAATAACAAAAGAAACTTATCAAGGCAAAGATTTTGAAAAATTAGACATAAAGTATGAAAAAGACAACCAGGAGTTTCAGAATTATTTTGACCCAGCGTTTAGAAATGCTCTAGACTGGATTAAAGAAGATATAGAAGATTTTGTTTTTCTGGGCTGGTGGGATTACGGGCATATGATAAGAGGATATACAAATAATGATGTTATCATATACTCTCCTTCTGAGGATATCTTATGGAGCTTAGCCAGCGGCAAATGGGATGAGGAGGATAGTGGAAAGTTTTCCACTAAAGAGCAGATTGAGGATGTTGTTTTGGCTTTAACAACTACTGACTCTGTAAAAACAGAAGAAATAATGGAAAAATATAATGCTGAATATGTTTTTGTTACAAAAAGGGATGCTGCTTCAAGCTTTATTTTTTTCAAAATTGCAGGGCTTGAAGATTACACTGAAAATTACCAGCCAAATGAAAAAGCGCAAGAAACCATACTTTTCAGAATGCTCAATAAAGAAGAAGTTGAAGGCTTTAGTTTGGCTTATAATGATGGGATGGTGAGAATATACAAGTTGATATAGCAACAATCAATTTATTAAATCATCAAAAGAAATAAAAATAATAAAATGAAATACATAACCAAAAAAGACATTAAATTACCTAAAAGAAACTCAAAAAACCATAAAGGCGATAATGGCAAAGTTTTGGTTATTGGAGGAAGTGAAGATTATGCTGGAGCTGTTGCTTTAGCGGGGTTAGCGGCTTTACGTTCTGGTGTAGATTGGGTTACTGTTGCTGCTCCTGAAAAAGTCGGCTGGGCGGTTAATGCTTTATCATCCGATTTAGTAGTTAAGAAGTATAAATGCAGTTATTTTTCTTTAAAATATTCTGGTGAAATCAGGAGATTAAGCGATGATTTTGATGCTTTTTTAGTCGGCAATGGAATAGGAGTTAATATCCAAACAAAGAATTTTGTTAAAAAGATAGTGGAAAACAATAAAAAATCAAAAGTTGTCGATGCAGACGGAATTAAAAGCTTGTCAATGGATATTGTTGAGAATTCAATAATCACCCCGCATAATCAAGAACTAGAGACCTTCTTATTAAATTCAAAAATAAACAGATTGATAATTAAAAAAATCATTAAAGAAAAATCCATTATTAAAAAGTCATTGCTGATAAAAAATAACTTAAAGAAATTTTTAGGAAAAAATAATGTGATCTTGTTGAAAGGGAAAATTGATGTAGTGATATCCAAGGATAAAATAAAGTACAATAAAACCGGGAATGCTGGGATGACCAAGGCAGGCACTGGAGATGTTTTGGCTGGGTTGTGTGTAGGTTTTCTAGGCCAGGGTTTGTCTTTGATACAATCAGCAATAAATGCTGCTTATTTTAATGGGTTGATAGGAGATATTTTACTCAAAAAGAAAAAAGGATTTACATATCTTGCTAGTGATATGGTTGAAGAGATCAAAAGAATTCTAAATTAAAAGTACGAAAACGTTCGTATTTTCGATACTTTTATATACTATTAAAATCAATGATATATAAAATATATATAAAAAATATTAAAAATACTATTAAAAATAATAGTAAAAATGGTGAAGATTCAGAAGTTACCGTCAGGACAGTTGGTTATTACTATTCCTAAAAGGCTTGCAGAATATGAGAGCTTAGAGAAAGGGATGGATGTTGACTTTAAGAAACATAAGGAAGGGTTTGTTTTAGAAATTGTAAGAAAAAAAACAAGGTGATGTCTAAATGAATATAAGCGATTTGACAATATTGTTGGGGAAAAATAGGCAAGAAATCGAGGAAATGCTGAAGTCAAATGATGTTATTGAATTGAACCTTAAAGAAAGAAATCAAAAAGAAGTAAATGATTCAGGAAAAATCGAGTTGATAGCTTAATCAATAAAAAATTTGACAAATAATAAAAATCACATTTAAAAAAAATTAAGGGTCATTAAAAATTTAACCATTATAAAAAATTATTAATAAACAAAACAAATTAAAGATTAAATAAAAAATCATGTTGGAATAGAATCAATAAAAAATTAAAAAGATGGAAAATATATTTTTTGACATAGGAATAATAATAATAATTGCAACTGCGTTTGCGTTTATAGCCAAGGCTTTAAAGCAGCCGTTGATTCCTGCTTATGTGTTAGCAGGTATTGTAGTAGGACCTGTTCTTGGCTTAGTAACTAATATGAGTGTGATTTCAACTTTATCAGAGATTGGAATAGCGTTTTTGCTTTTTATTGTTGGACTGGAAATTGATTTAAGAAAGCTAAAGAACGTAGGATTAGTGTCTTCTTTGGGAGGCTTAATCCAAGTTATTACTGTTTTTACTGCTGCTTTTGCTATATCTGTTTATTTAGGCTTTATCTATACAGAAGCGGTTTACTTAGGCTTGATTATAGCTTTTAGTTCTACTATGGTTGTTATAAAACTGCTTTCT
>JADHVE010000010.1 GCA_016784195.1 Candidatus Woesearchaeota archaeon
CTTCTCTATTCAGTTCATCCTTTGCATCTTTAATCGACTTTTTGTCTTTTGGAGAATTGATTTTATATTTATCAATCATATCTTGACCAAGATTGCCCCCCATACCGGGCACATTAATAATTGATATTGGTTTTAGCTTTTTTATAACATCTAAATCCAGATTGAAATCATGAATCATTTCCATATTTGATTGAATATGTTGGACCTCAATTAAATCAACAGGGTCTTCAAGTGCAGAAAACACAATGCCAGAACCCACTTTTGAATCGATAAACCATGCAGGAACAGTATAAACCTCATGGTTAACAAGTGGACCTTTAACCCACTTACCTATAATCTCCTTTGGATCAATATCTTTAATTATTTCAGCTTCCATGTACTGCATTGTAATTTTTTCAACAGCTTCTGCACCAACTACCCATTTCTCGTCTCCTACTTGAACGACTTTGTAATGTCCATCTGGATCAATCCACAAATGAGTTTGCCCATAGAATGCATCTGGGCGAGTTGTTCCAGCCAATAGAATTAAATCAGAATCTCTCATTCGAAACTTGCCCCAGATAAAATCTTTGTGAGTAATCCCTTCTCCTTCTGCTCTTGCATGATCTCCCACAGGAGCACTACACTTAGTACACCATACTACTGGATGTTTACCTTTTTTTACATAACCTTTCTTTTTTAATGTGTTAAACTGCCATCTGATAAATGAATCATAAGGGGGATTTAATGAAGTAGTCTTAAACATGTAACGTTCATCCACTGCAAAGCCCATATTTTTTAAATCTTTTTTTGTTTCTTTAGAAAAATAGTTACACCAATGTTCAGGAACTTCAAAATCAACTAATTGTTTACCAGTAATACCCATCATTTTTAACGTTTCTATCTGTTTTGGTTCTTTTTCTTTAATCCTTTGTGCAGCTGCTACTATTGGTGTTCCAGTGCAGTGAAAAGCAAATTTAACTAATACATTAAAATTATTCATTCTCTTATACCTTGCTAACACCTCAGAACTAGTATAAGTAAATAAATGTCCTAAATGCAAAAGCCCACTCATATAAGGATAAACAATAGCTATAAAGTATTTTTTTCTATTATCTACTTCAGCTTGAAAAACTTTATCTTTTTCCCATCTGATTTGCCATTTTTTCGCAATTTTATTAAAATTTACCATATGGAAGAGAAAATAAGAACCAATTTAAATTATTTATGGTTTATTTAGAGCATAATCTGCTGGAATTTTTCCAATAACTCCTCCACCATAAGAAGTTTTTTTTATGTACTTTAATAAACCCCAATTTAAATAAAAATTAAGCCATTTATTAGCAGTACTTAGCTGTTTATATTTCATTTCTTTCTTTAATTCAGAACTGTTGACATACCCCTTTTCTTTACAAATTTTTATTATACTTCCTTTTATTTTTAATCGTTCTTTATATCTTACATATCCTTGTGTTATTTCTGTAAAAGTTTTATCTTTCTTTTTTTCTGGAATTATCATGTGTTTTCTTAGTTTCAATAAGTTTTTTCTTTTAGCCAGCCTCATTTGTAACCTGACTTTTTCTATGCCTTTCTTGGTCTTGTAAGTTCCTATATCTTTTAAATCATATTTTATCCCTATTTTATCAAGCATTTTTCTTTCATCTATATTTAATTTATACTTATCCAAATTTTTATTAAATGATCTTCTCCAAACAATTTCTCTTCTATATGTTTCTGGATAATGTTTTACATGACCTTCATCAGCTATAGTTTGCTCTATCCACCCCAATATTAATTCTTTATCTTTAAGAATAAAAGAGGGCACCGGCGGATTATTCTCAGATTTTATACCTTTAAATAAAGTTATTAAAACTAAAACATCTCTTATTACTGAAGGAAATGATAAGTACTGGTCTTTCTCTTTGACCCAATCTTTAATTGTAGCGTCATTTCCGCCAAAAACAGATATAGCATCTTCTTTCACAGAATCTCTTAATTCCTCATTACTATTCGAATAATAAGCACCATCACTGATCCATCCTTCATTGCAAATTGCTGCTAAAAATCTAGCTCCTTTTCTAGAGTTAAAATCAAAAGGTAATCTCGGAGTTATAATTCCTTTGCTTTTGTAATTTCCAATCCATTTTATCGGTTTTTCAATTTCATTAATATTAAATTGGCAATTATTTATCGCTTTAGAAAATTTTAGTAAAAAATCAATTCTAATTTTAGGGTTCCTCATATTAATATATCTGCTAAGTGTCGTTCTGGAAATTCCTGTTATTTTGTTAGCATTGTATTTACTTCTTGTAATCCTCATAAACTCTCTCATCAGTTTGTCTTTAAATTTAGAGTGTAAAATAACATGGATATTGTTAGGCAAATTCCAAAAATGTACAATTCCCTCTTTCGCTATTTTTTCGTTACTTTTATTGAAACTCATTTGAAATCACGATATCTTCCATTATTAGGTTTCAATGAATAAAAATAAAATAGAAAAACAGTAAGGGGTTTGTCATTTAAATACCTTACGCGAGAATGTCCAGTGAAAAATAATCAAAATAAAGAGAAAATTTTAGAACTTCTTAAACTGCGCAGTCAAATCTGTTAAATCAACTTGCCCTAAAAACATAGCTCTACAGCAATATCTTTCCAGTTTTAACTCATCCATAACTTTCTTCTTCTCTTCGCCATTCGCAGTTCTTTCCTTAAAGGATTCCCATAAATGCCCTATGGGCTTTCCGCAGCTCCAACACCTGATACCTATAATGATTTTAATCAACCTCCATACTAGCTTATCATAATTTTTTATCTATAACTTTTCTGCCTCTTAGCGCGGGCCTGCCCATGACAGTTCGGTTTTGAACTTTCTTTTCTTCTGATGTCCGCAACTAAAAGATTTCTGTCATACTCTAAATATTTTTCTTTTAATTTATCGCCTTTTGCATACTCCACAAGCACTTTTGCTATTGCCAGCCTGGAAGCATCTGCCTGGCTGTTTACGCCTCCTCCCCTGACATTAACATGTATATCTACCTTATTGACAATATCTCCTGCCAGGATTAAAGGCTCTCTTAATTTTAATCTTGCTATCTTAGGCTCATAAAAATCTAAAGGAGCCTTATTGACTTTGATCATTCCTTTGCCTGCCTTCAAAGTAGCCCTTGCAATGGCTCTTTTTCTCTTTCCTGAAGCATGTATAATTTTCATATTTTTGCACCTATTTCCTTACAAACATCTTTTACCCTTAAATAATCTAAACTGGGAACCTTACTTATATCTGCACTTTTTATAGTTTCCATTTTTTCTTTGTTGAATTTTTCATTTTCAGGAACTCCCATATAGCATTTTATCTTTTCAAATGCTTTCTTGCCTTTCTCTTTTTTATAAGGCAACATTCCCCTTAATGCCCTCTTTACAAACCTGTCAGGCATCCTATAGGTAAAAGGGCCTTTTGAATGGATCCCTCTTTTCAGCCTTTTCCTGTATTTTTCAAAAATATACTTCTTTTTTCCTGTAATGACAATATTTTCGCAATTAACAATATCTATTTTCTCCCCTTGCAAAGCTTTTTTTGCAGCAAAACTGCCTAATCTTCCCAAAATCAGATTATTTCCGTCAATTATCATTTTTAATTGTTTATCCTATTATCCTAATTCTTTTACCATCTGGCTTTTCTTTGCTCAATTCCAACAAGGATATAATACTGGCTCCGGCCTTTGCGACCTTTTCCTTAGCACTGTCTGAAAATTGGTAAGCGGCTATTGTCAGTTTATGATTTAGGTTGCCTGCGCTTAAAACCTTTCCAGGAACAATAATTATTTCATTCTCTTTTGTATATCTGTTTATCCTTGACAAATTAACAATTCTGCGCTGCCTGGAAGGCTTCTCTAAGTCCAGAGCTACCCTTTTCCAGATATCCACATTCTGCTCGCTGCTTCTTTTCTTAAGCACAGTCACTAATTCCATCAATATTGGGTTTGTTGGACCTGTTCTCTTTGCCATTTTTTTTTATTTTTTAAAATTATATATATTTTTTTTAAATTTTTAATGAAAGCTTATGTATTGGATTTATGCGGGAGACGAGGCTTTCGAAAACAAAGCCAAAAGCTTCATCTTTTCGAACTCGCGCACCCACTAAGGGACAAGGCTTTTGTTTATAACCTCAACCTTGCGCATTTGACCAGGCTCTGCCACTCCTGCAATTAGTAGGGGGTTATTTAGCCTTTTTGAGAGCATCACTAAATTCATCAAGCGTATCATCAAATATCTTTACAGCCTCATTGATAATCTCCTTGCAATTCAACTGGCCCCATGATTCCATGTAAAAGATAAATTCCCTATCATCAAACTTTATTTTCATATCTGCATCAGCATCAGCGCATGCCTCGCATAAAGTGCAGCTAAATAACTTATCTTTACTAACCACTAATTTATCGTCTTTAATTTCAAATATATTTAATGGGCATGATTCGACAACAGCTTCAGGATTTTTAACATCCCCTATTTCTACTATGGGCTTGTACTTGTAATATACTAAACCAGGCGCCCATTTAGCATGGTATTTTCCCCTGCCTAACATAGCAGTAGCCTCAAGCTCTAAATCTTGACCTTTTAGCAGCCTTACAATAGGCATCTTGTCATATGCTGGTTTAATTGAACTGTCTTTTGTTTTTATTTCAGAAGCGTAAACCATCCCTGCGCCTTTACTAGGTTTAAGAGTCATCTTCAGCTGACATCTTGCACAACCTTCACCCTTGCACTTGCATTTTTCAGGCAGGTTATATGATTTGAGGTCTGTTTTAAACGGTATTAACCCTAACCTATGCGCTATTATCTCATCATATAGTATTGAGGAATTTTTCCTGAATTCAACATCTTCAATTGCCATAGTAGGGACTTCTTCAGCTATAATTCTTCTTAGTGTATTTGCAAAAGCTACATCAGCGTCCTTTAAAATAAATGAAAGCTTGCCTTCATCCTTATTATTTTCCAAAACTCTGACTTCCATTTTTTGCCTCCAAAATATTTATTATACCTAATTGTGAACCCACCCTTTCTTTGTTAGGTATGAACCGTTTTGCACAAAGCGTAGCGAGTGTGACACTTTTTTATCAACTTAGTTGTACACTATGGTGATGGGATACCTGAGAGTTTAACAAAGTTAAACTCGTCTACCTCTCCTTCCTCCTTTTTTCCTGCAGCCATCATGCGGCACAGGAGTGACTTCTTCTATTATTCCGATTTTCAGCCCCATTCTTGACAAAGCCCTTATAGCAGCTTGTGCGCCAGGTCCTGGGCTGTGAGGGCCGTTATGACCTCCAGGAGCTTTTATCTTGACATGTATGCCATTTATGCCTTTTTCTTTAGCAACTTCTGCTGCTCTTTTTGCAGCAATCATTGCTGCTGTTGGAGAGCTTTCCATCCTGTCTGATTTTACAACCATACCGCCTGAAGACCTAACCAATGTTTCTGTTCCGGTAATGTCTGTTATGTGGATTATTGTATTGTTATAACTGGAATAAATATGCGCAATTCCCCATCTTAGTCCTTCCCCTCTCATTCTTGTTTCTCTCCTTTATCTTCCTTCTTAGCCTTTTTCTCCTTTTTTGTTTCAGCTTTAGGTTTTTTCCCCTCTTTAGCTGGCTTTGCTTTTTCTTCAGTTTGTTCTTTTTTTGCTGGTTTTTCTTTTGTTTTTTTCTCTTCTACAGCTGCTTTCTTTTTTTCAGGTGCTTTTTCTTTAGCTTCTTTCTTCTTTTCTTTTTTCTTTGGCTCCTTGGGAACTCTTTCGCTGTGCTCAGGATTTGCTAAGCCTGAATCAGATACAAACCGAATTAAATTTTCTTCATTAACACTAACCAGATAAGAAGGCGTTGTTATCTTTTTATCTCCTACCATGATATGCTCATGAACAATGAATTGTCTTGCCTGGTTCATGCTCCTTGCTAAATTTTTTCTAAAAATAATTGTCTGTAGCCTTCTTTCCAGGATATCTTTTAATTTTATAGATAAAATATCCTCTGCTCCTGTATTCTTATCCAGTAACCCTAATGAGATTAGCCTACCCAATAATTGAGATTTTTTTAATTCATCCTCTCCTGTAATAAGCTCTTTTGCCTGCCTTGCAAAATTACTCAAAGTGGATGCAGCTTTCCATATCTCTTTTTTTCTCCTTAAGCCATACTCTTTTAAAAGTTCCTGCTCTGCTAAAATCCTTTCCTGATTCCATGGATGTGATGGTTTTGAAAATTTCTTTCTTTGCTTTTTTATATCTCCCATTTTATCTTATTTCAATCAATTGTTTTTTTAGTCCATTTAGTCGTAAACTTATGAGCTGGTTAAATAGAGTTCGATGCCAGCATTAAATTACAAAGTTCCAGGGGACCACCCACTGTATAATTTATGGTGTTTCTCTCAACTTCTTCCTGCCTTAGCACCCGCTTTTTTCTTGACTCCTAACGAACCCTTGCCTTTGTTTCTTCTAAAATTTGATTTTGTTTTTTGTCCTCTGACTGTTAGCCCGACAGCATGTCTCATTCCCTTGTAGTTCTTTATCTTCTTCATAATCTTAATATCATTTTCCTTGGAAAAGATCAGATCAGCAGTAATAAGGTGCTTGTCTTTGCCATCATCAAAATCCTTCCTTCTATTCATCATCCAAACAGGCACATCAAACTTTAAAGGGTCTTTTATGACTTCGTCCATCCTCTTTACTTCTTCATCACTTAAATAGCCTGTTTTTTTGTCTTTATCAATATCCGCAAAACTACAAATTATATTTGAAAACCTGAAACCAACACCTTTAATTTTAGTAAGCGCCCTGACAATCTTCTTATTTCCGTCTAAATCTGTGGTAGCTACTCTTACAAAATACTTAAAATCCTTATCCTGCTTTTGTTCTGTTTTCTCCATTTTAATTTTGAATATATACCTAAGAATAAAGCACTTTATTAAAACCCTAAAAGCGCTCTAATGAACTCGGGCGTAAGAAGTTGGAATGCGTGTTTATTTATAAATCTTACTACAAAAAATGAGTCTAGGCTTAGAGTTGTAAACTTTTTCAAGAATCTTTTACCCTAGTTTATACCTAAGTATTCATCACCTCATTAAGTTACTTCCCTGCTCTGCTAAGGGTAAAACTAGCATATAACCCTTTATGTAGGGGGTATATCTATGTAAAGAGGGCGGCTGGCGAGAATCGAACTCGCGTGACATAGTCATCTCGCGCCAAGGGATCCACAGTCCCACATTCTACCACTAAACTACAGCCGCCATAGTGGTTTAAAGTAAATTTATTTTATTTATAAATGTTATTAATATGTCAGAATGGTTCTAATAATTTTTATTTTTTAATGAATCTAGATTGTCAATATTTTTATTAAATTAATCTATTCCTCAAGAAACAAATGATAAACAGCATAAGGCAGTATAAAAACAACACCATAAACCACAGAAACAATCAAGGGGTTATGTGCGTTCTTAATCATAACGCTGTTCCCTAAGTTATTCACTATATTCGTAATAATAAAGACATTAATTATCGCTACAAGAGGTATAAAAAAGCCAAAAAACAAATGGTGTTTTGTTTTCAAATGGACAATGCTCCTTATCAGCAGCTCAAACAGCAGTCCAAAAGAAATTCCGATTGTTACAACAACAAGGTACAGCTGAAAAGATTTTAAAGTCATCAAAAAAGGCATTAAAACTATCGAAATTATACCATTGCCGATAATAGCAATTAGCAGAGAAATCCAATAAACAGCCTTATCAAGAAATTTTATTGCAGGATGTTTGTTCTTTTTTGCTTCTCTTGTTATCTTTACTGTCTCAGCTATCTCTTTTTCAGTCCATCCTTTTTTTTTCAGCTTTTCTTTTATCCACATCTTAAATTTCCTAAAAATTAAGATTTTAAGGAGTTTGAGATACAAATCGGGATTAGTTCAGATTTCCTTCATATCTCTTCTCTTTTCACTCCTATCATAGCCTTCACAAACTTAATAAACAGCTTGCTTTTTTCATAATACTCTTTCAGCAGGTCAATATCCACATTGATTGTTTCTCCATCAACATTAACAGTCATTGTTACATGCCTTCTGTACTCTTCTTTTTTCGTATACTCCATATTTAATATCTTTCTCAGTTTTAAATAAAAATCTACATATTCTTTCAACTCCTCATTTTCTGGGAATGTATCCTTCAACAGATCGCACTTCAGGCCAGAATTTTTAGGAATCTCTTCAACAAGCTTATTTTCCTTAGCATGCTTCAAAATAGAGTCTAACCCAAAATCAAAAACATTAATAAGCCTCTGCACTACATTCCTGATTACATCCACTGTTCGGGTATACTTTAAGCTTACCCAAAATAAATGTTCTACTCTCTTAAGTTCCTGCATTGCATTTTCTAAAGCTTCTATCATTCTTCACCTCGCAAATAAATTCTCGTTCTCGCTTACTATATCCTGTGTTTGTCTTAAAAAAGATTTTGCTTTTGCAATATAATCCTTTAATTCGTTAACAGATATTGTATGAGTTTTATAGCTTCCATTGCAAATAACAAACTGGTCTTTTCTCGCAAACTCCACAGGGCTTGTTTTATGCTTTACGATTATGCTTTTTGTATTCTGTATTAGTTTTAAATATTCCTCATTGACTTTCTTCTTTTCTGCATATTCTTTAAACAAATTAAATTTGCTTGAAAAGTTGTCATGAAATGGAGGTACCCTCTTGAACAATCTCTCATAATACAAAACAGAGCCCATTGCATTAGTCAAAGCCAAAAATATATTTTCCATAACTGCCAGCAGTAATCTTCCGTCATTGACAATCGGGTAAGTCATAGTCAATATATGGTCAGCTAACTGCAGCTTTTTTTTAGCAATCTCCCTCAATTCCTGAAACTTCTCCATCAACAATAATAAAGAATAAAAGTTTATATAGTTTTCTCTTAAAATTATTCTTTTAGCTTGATTATAGCCTTTGCTAAATCAAAATCATTCTCTTTTATCGCTTCTTTCGCTTCTTCCTCGGTAACTCCTGTCTGATCCACTACAGTCTTGATATCTTCTTCATTAATCTCAGGCTCAGTAGAAATAGCCCTCTCCTCAATTTCTCCAACAACTTGAAAAGTCTGTTGTCCCATCATATTCACTTTGCTGACTTGGGGGTTCCTGATTACCATTTCTTTCTCAGGAGTTTTAATGATAACTTCTGTAGCGTCTATCTCTTGCTGGGAAATGCCCATTTTCTTCATCATTTGAGCTGCTTTCCTTGAGTTCATTCCAGGTATCATTTTAAACATCACCTATCCATCTTTAATCAGTTGTACACCCGCTTTAATTGTTGCTGAAAGGATACTCCTGTTGTGAATCACTAAAGGGGAGGTCAAAACATTTAATTTTGTTAAATACCTATCCCTAAAATTCTGTTTCCATAAGCATACAATAAAATCATAATAACCATCACCACAATACAAAGAACAATAATATGCCCTGGCTTGAACTTAATCTTGCTCTTATACTCATCAAAGTACCTTACCAATCCCCCTATGCCGGAGGGCATTGAAATTCTATCCTGTGCCATTTTAATCAGTTTTTGTTTTTTTGTTTATAATCAGTGAGTGTAAAAGAGTAACTGGTTCAACACTTATGAATATTTTTAATAAAATTGATAGGGCCTGAATAAGCCGCCTTCTGTCAGGTCTCTTTTGGAACGACCTGCCTTAGCATTTAACTAAGCGTTCTAGCCTAAGCCATTGAACTTGCACAAGCCAGGGCTCACCGTTTCACCGCATCTTTTAAGAGCGTCTGTTGGTTAACTAATCCCTGTCACCAGGAAACTCTCAACATCATCCTCCTTAAAAGCCGTTTCGTTTCTGAGTGGTTGCCTTCCCTTTCAGGAACTTGCTCCCGCAAGAAGCTACTTCCTCAGATAAGGCTCAAAAAACTTGCGTTTTTTAAAACCCATTTCAGAGGTGTGGGCGGACTTTCCTCAGTATCCCTAGGGATACCGTTAGCTAAGTACTGACCCTATCAGTCATAGAGAAAGAAATGAGTATTTATAAAATTATCTCTTTTTATTCTTGCATGTTAATGCTTCTTTTATTTGCCTTAATTCCTCTGTTTGCTCAAGCAAAAGGCCTTCTTTTATATCTTCTCCAATAGCAAGCAGTATTATAAAAATAACCATCAATAGCCATAAGAACACTGTCTGTAAAAGCCACCAGCGTAGCTGGTTACCTTCCAGTTGATAAACTTGTTAACCATAAAATAGCCGACAATCAAGACAGCCAATCCTACAACTAGAAGAATTTTTTCAAAAATGCTTGTTTTCCTCTTTTTTTCTCCATACCTAAACTATTAAATTTCTTATTTATACATTTTTTTATTTTTGTGCGGGTTTTAAAAACATTTATTAACATGCCTGAAATATGCTCCTAGGTTAGAACCAGTAGGCAAAGTCCAATATTTTTTTTGGAAAATGGTACATCTCCAAGCGTTTAAAATCCCTTTTGGATTTTCAACACACAAAGAAATACAAATTATTTTTTGTGCCCCAGAAATCTGTAAAGCAGATTTCTTATAGAACCAGAAATTTGCTTTTTTCAAATTTCTTAGTTCATGCTCAAAAACCAACCAAATTATATCGGCTATGCTAAAAGAATGCCGCCAATCTTTGATATGTGGTTTTTGACAATAAGATAAAACAGAAAAACATGAAAAAGATACTCTTAGACACAAATTTTTTATTGATTCCAATACAGTTTAAACTAGATATCTTCACAGAAATACGCAACATCTGCAATTTTAAATATAAGCTATACATTTTAGACAAAACAATAGAAGAGCTGAACAACATAATCGAGAAGCAAAAAGGCAAAAACAAGGATGCAGCAAAATTTGCCTTAAAATTAGTAAAATTTAAAAAAATAAATATAATAAAAACAAAGGAAAAATTCTCTGTAGACAGATTAATAGTGGAAACAGCAAACAAAAAAGCCTATATTGTAGCTACTCTTGATAAACCATTAAAAAAACAGCTAAAATTAAAGAATATAGCGCTTATTGTACTAAGACAAAAAAAAAGATTGGTATTAGATGGAAACATTTAAAAATAAACCACAACACCTAAACTTAAAATGTTCTACAAAATAGAGCTTAAAGACCACATAAGGGTTCCTCCTGATTTATTTAATCTGGATGTAAACGAAGCTGTAGTAAAGAGAGTAAAGAAAAAATATGACGGGTTTATTTCAAAAGAATTAGGCATAGTTATAGACGTGTCCAGTATAAAAGACATTGGCGAAGGGGTTATAATACCTGGAGATGGCTCATCTTACTATGAAGCTACATTTGAATTGTTATCATTCAAGCCGGAACTGCAAGAAGTAGTTTTAGGCAAGATAAGGGATATAGTTGATTTTGGGGCATTTATTAACCTTGGCCCAATAGAAGGCATGATCCACGTTTCACAAACAATGGATGATTTTGTCTCATTTTCAAAAGACAAGACATTATCAGGAAAAGAGTCAAAAAAAGTTTTGAAAGTAGATGATTCATGTAGAGCAAGAATCATTGCAGTTTCATTTAAGGATACCATGAACCCTAAGCTTGGCTTGACCATGAGGCAGCCAAACCTAGGAAGATTAGACTGGATTGAAGAGGAAGAAGAAAAGCCAGCAGCAAAAAAAGAAAAAAAGACTGAAAAGAAAAAATAACAATCAAAAATGAAAAAGAAAGCATGCAAAAAATGCAAATTGTTTGTAGAAGGCAACGAATGCCCTGCTTGTAAAGGCAACCAATTCTCATTAAGCTGGCAGGGTCGCCTGCATATCCTTGATGCTAACAAGTCTTTAATAGCTAACAAAATAGATATAACTTCTAAAGGAGAATACGCGATAAAGGTAAGGTGAACTCTATGGATTTAAAAATTACAGAGAAAAAAGAAGAACCACTCTCTTCAAGAATACAGCTAACAGGAGAATTGGATTTTGAAGCAGCTACACCTTCTTATAAAGAAGTTAAGAAAAAAATAGCATCTTCCTTAAGCTGTGATGAAAAATTAATAGTCATAAGACATATCTACACAAAATTTGGCATAAGAAAAGCTGATTTTTTAGCTTATCTTTACAATAAAGAAGAAGACATGAAAAAAATAGAGCCAAAGAAAAAAGAAAAGAAAGGGGCAAAGCCAGAAGAAGAAGAAAAACCTGAAGAGAAAAAGGAAGAAAGCAAGGAATCTAAAGAAGAGAAAAAAGAAGAGAAGAAAGAAGAAACAACAGAAAAAAAAACCTAAAGAAGAGACAAAAGAAGACAAAAAATAATTTTTAAAATTATAATAAACAACATTCAATTAAAAATAAAAAATAAATTTAATGATTGATAAAAATGCCGAAAAAGAAAAAAAATCCAAAAAAACCAATGCAAAGGTGGAAACTTTACAATATTTCTGGAAATAAGCTGGAAAGGAAAAACAAGTTCTGCCCTAAATGTGGCATAGGCACATTCATGGCTAAACACAAAGACAGAATAGTTTGCGGTAATTGCAATTATGTTGAGATTGTCAAAGAAGAGAAATAAATTTTAATTGTTAGTTCTTTAAACATAAAGTATTTTTTAATGAAAATTATTAAAATTTTTAAATTAAAAAACAAACCTAAATCTTAGAATTATTCTGCTGAAAAATAAGTAAATCCTCCGTTGTTAATTTCTCCCCTCTCCTCATTTTCTGCTCTACTTCTGCTTCCTTGTTTTTTATAAAAAAATCATCTTTTAATTTCCTCTCTTCGTCTTTTTTGAGCTTAAAGTTATCTAATTTACCACCCATATCATTCATCTTTGTCAGTTTCTCTTTTAACAAATCATTTACCCTAGTAAACTTCTTTTTGAATTCAACAAACTTTTCAAAAGCCTTTTCTTCCTCTTCTTTCATACTATCTATGCTCTTTGAATCAGTTATTAAATTCTCATGCAGTTTCTGGCTTTCTTTAGCCCTGTTCTGTATCCCTGTGTGAATATCATTAGACTTCCTTTTGAATTCATCAACATCTTTTGAAGCTTTCCTTAAACTATCCTCGGCCTCCATGATTATTTTAGCTTCGCCAAATTTTTTCTTTAAGCCCTTAATCTTTTTCATAACCTTCTTTTCATTTTCAAAAGACATGACTTCTGTTTCTATACTTAAATCTAGCTTTTCAATAATCTCCTTGATCCTAGAAGGGTTTTCCTGTATGTTATATTTTCCGGCAATAGCCTCTTTTTCTTTTTTTAGCTCTTTTATTTTAGAAATCTTATCCTTAATCTCTTTATTCAGCTCATCTCTCTTTTTTTTATCTTCCTTTACTTTTTTTGTCAGCTCATCCCTTTTTTTCTTATTTTCCTTAATGTTTCTTATGAACTCCCTTATCTTAGCACCATGCTCTTCTTTTTTTTTAAACCATTCTTCTTTTTGCCCATCAACACTATTCAATTCATTCCTTAAATCATTAATCTCTTTTTTCAGTAATTTTAAATCTTCGAATAATTGATTCTTTTTTTGCATACTAAGTCACGTTCTCTGCTTGTTTTCATTTTCAGTAGGGCCAGTTAATCTCCTTTAATATATAATCAATTCACTTAGTTCTGTTTCCCCCCTTTTTTTTATTAGGGGTGGGAAAACAGTTTAGTTGTGAACTAATCGGAGGTTAAAAGCGTTTTGCGAAGCAAAACACTTAACCAAATAAACTTCCTAATCCTGCAGCTGCAGCATCCTGGCTTTTCTTTTCTTCTTCTGCATCCTTTTTCTCTTCTTTCTTTCCTTCCTCAGGTGCAGCAACTGGTGCAACAGCAACCGGAACAGCTGCTTTTTCAATAGCTTCATCTATGTTGACCCCTTCTAAGGTAGCAACTAAAGCCTTCACTCTAGCTTCATCTGATTTAACTCCTGCAGCTTCAAGCACTTTCTTAACATTAACTTCCTCTACTTTCTGTCCTGCTTTATGCAAAAGCATAGCAGCATACACATATTCCATATTCTTTACCTCCTAATCTATTATTAATTGTGTTAATCTTATTTTTTGATTTTGATTATTATTGGCTTATTTTCTCAATGTTCCTTTTTTAACCAGCTTTTTTGTCAAATCTTCAACTTCTTTTTGACTATCTTTCTCTTTTTTCTTTGCTAGCTCATGAGCAGAAGGCACCTTTTCTTTTTCAGGCTCCTTTTTTTCTTTAACTTCTTCTTTTTCCTCAGTTTCTTTTAATAAATCATCTGCAGTTGGCCCTTTTTCACCTGCTGTAAACTTCTTTGTCTCTTCAACCATCTTCTTGACTTTCTCATCAACATCACTTTCTGGAGTTTCCTTTTCTTTTTTTACTTCTTCTTCTTCTTCTGTTTTACCTGCTTCTTCATAGCCTTCCATAAAACCTTCTTCTGCAGGGCTTATCTCACCTTCAGCTGCCATTTCTTCCCTGCTTTCTTCTTCATAAATATCCTCTTCTTTTTCTGGCTCTTTACTTTCTATTTCTGGTTTTTCTTCCTCGTCTTTTTCTTTAGGATGTTCTTCAGGTTTTTTCTCTTCTTGTTTTTCTGGTTTAATCTCTGGCTTAGCTTCTTCTTTCACTTCAGCTTTTACTTTAGGTTTAGGCTCTTCCTTTTTCTCTTCAATTTTTGGCTCTTCTTTTGCTTCAGATTTCTTTTCTTCCTTAGCCTCTAGTTTTTCTTCTTTGGCTTCTGGCTTAGCTTCTTTTTTATTACCTTCTTCATTTGCCTTTCCTTTTTCAGCATTTTTCTCTTTCGGTTTTTCATGGACTTCAATATGAGCAGCATCCTTTAAGCTCAGCATACTCCTTTCTGCCTTTTCTAGTAACTCTTCAATAATACCATCATCAATTATGTTCTGGCTTAATCCAATAGCCCTTGCATCATTAAATGCTTTTCCAAGTAAAGCCTTGATTGTATCCTTAGTTGGATATTCAATAAACATAGCGAGGTTAAACGCTCCTGAACAGGCATTGTTCAGCTTATCCATAAACTTCTTTTCATCAACCTGTAGAACCTCTTTTGGATAAATAACTCCTCCTTCATAAGCAGCAACTAAATCTAAACCAGCTTCCATAGGCTCAATTCCCAGCCTTGTCAAAACCTCTGCAACTTTTGGCTCTATCTTTTCACCTTTCTTTACAATTAAACTGTCTTCCTTAACAGCCACTTTTCCGTTTTCAACGCCGGTCTTGATTCCAACAGAACTCAATTCCGAGATTACCGGTCCGGGAGCAAAACTAGTAGGGCCTCGAGGTATAATGATATCCTTAGGAGCTGTCTGACCGGCTTTTGCCGGAGCAGGGCTCTTGCTTCGTTGCAAAGTTTTACTTAACTTAAAAGGACTGTCTTTTGTAAACAATAAGGCAGGCATTCCCTGGAAATATTTTTCCAGTTCTTCTATTCCTTTTTTATCATTCTTTACCTGTTCTAAAGCAATCTTGATTAATCTTTTTTTAGTCATAAATAAATGAACTTTACTTCTTAATTTAGCTTTCATTGTCTGCAACTGAGGAGCAGGCAAATTCTCCATATTGACCAGTCCTATGATAGGATATTCTTTGATGTGCTTTACAATATCTGCAACAATCTTGTTCTTATACTCAGTCACATGACGTGTTTTTTCCATTTTGATTATTAAATTATTTTTTAATCGATTTTAAGTATGAATGGTTTTTTATTCTTTGGTTTCTTTTTTTATCGGTTCTTTTTTATCATCAGGCTTCTTCTCTGTTGCTCCTTTTTTCTCTGATTTCTTTTCAGCAGGTTTTGTACCTGTTTTTTCTTTCTCCACTAGCTTTTCCTTTTTCTGCTTTCCGCCAATCATAAAAGCCTCGCTCATTGTAAGCTTAAGATAAGCATTCTTTATATTGTGCTTTTCATTAGGCAGAGCAGCAACTAAAGTATTGTAAACAGTCATTATATTGTCAACTACCTCTTCATTTTTCATATCTTCCTTGCCCACATTGCACTGGATAATAGGATTATTTCTCGACATCAGCCTTTTAGTCTTTTGCAGCCCTTCACAAACAGCTTTGACATTTCCATTTGGGGGCAATACACATCCGATTTGAGGGTTAGGCATCTTATTTAAAGGTCCTAATGCTCTTCCAAAAGTCGTGGCTACATTTGACATTATATTGGCCTGTGCAATAAAGAAATCATGTGTTTTTGCTAGAGTTTTTAACAGCTTCTTATCCTTGTATTTGGGAAAATCATCTACAGATATAGTTTCATCGCAGACAATTTCTGCCTGGCTTTTAAGTTCAGGCCCGACAAAAGCGCAAACACTTACCTTCTTGTCCAAGCTGTAATGCAGATTGGCAAATATGTTTACATGATTGTTTTGCTTTTTAAGGTCGATGCCTTTTAGATTTATGATTAGCTCAACACTCTGCTTAAAATTCCTTTTCTGAGAATTTTCTTTTACTTCCTTTAATGTTTGAATTACTTCCTTTTTTTCCATAAGTCTGCCCTCCTACATAAAGTAGTGCAACGGGATTAATTTAATGTTAGGATTGAGTTATTATTTATAAATATAATGGTTTTTAAAAATAAAAGCGCGCCTGCGAGGATTCGAACCCCGGGCCTATTGCTTAGGAGGCATTTGCGGAACTAAATGTTCTATCGCTCTATCCAAGCTGAGCTACAGGCGCATTAAACAAAACAGAATTAAGTTATTTTAATAAATTTATCGTTTTCCAATTAACATATGACAAAATATATAAATAAAGAAATTAAGTTTTAAGTTATGTACGATGTAATCTGTGTTGGCAGCAGTACTGTTGATGTTTTTGCACACACTAAATTCTCTGAACTAATAAAAATAATAGGGCCAAAAGGGGAAACAGATTTATTGGCATATCCAACTGGCTCTAAAATCCTAATAGATGAATTAAATTTTACAACTGGAGGCGGAGGAACAAATACAGCAGTATCCTTGACAAGATTAGGTCATAAAGTAGCATATTTAGGCAAATTAGGGAAAGATGAAAATGCCGATTTTATAATAAACAGCCTCAAAAAAGAGAAAATAAATCTGATTGTCAGCAGGAAAGAAGGATACTCAGGATATTCCATGATTTTGGATACCTTAGAGCACGACAGGACAATTCTCGCTTTTAAAGGATTAAACGACAAGCTGCTATTTAACGAAATCCCGCTCAATAAATTGAAGACAAAATGGTTTTATTTCTCCTCTATGATGGAGCAGTCTTTTAAAACATTGGAAAAGCTGAGCGATTATGCTAAAAAGAAAAACATAAGGGTAGCTTTTAACATAAGTTCTTACTTAGCAGAAAAAGGCCAAGATTATCTAAAAAACATCCTGAAAAACACTGAAATTCTTATTTTGAATAAAGAAGAAGCAGAATTGTTAGTTGGCTCAAGCGGCATAAAAAACATGCTGAGAAAATTAGCAGGATTAGGCCCTAACATTGTCGTAATAACAAACGGAAAAAAAGGAGTTTTTGCATTTGACAATAAATATATTTATTCTGCAAAAGCCAACAATATCAAAGTAATAGAAACAACCGGAGCAGGAGACGCTTTTGCTTCCTCATTTTTATCAGGAATTATAAAAAAGAACAACATTGAGTTTGCTATTAAGTTAGGGATGACTAACGCTGAATCTGTAATAACTTATCATGGAGCTAAGAACAATCTTTTAACCTATAAGGAAGCTTTAAAAATAATGAAGAAAAGAACAATCAAGGTTAAGAAAGAAAACTTAATTAGTTCTGAATAGATAAAAACTATTTTAACTTGATGGTAAAAATTTAATAACCATACTTCCCTTTTAATGGAACAAACACAAAGTAACCAAGAGATCTTGTTTTTAATTTCCCTTTCTTTATCCCCTTTACCATCTGCTGACTGATAAGATTGCCTACTGGAGCGATAATAATGCCGTTTTCTTCTAGTTCATCTATCACAGGAGGAGGTATCTCTGGGCATGCCGCAGTTATAATTATTTTATCATAAGGTTTTTGTTTTTCATATCCTCTGCTTCCATCATAATTTATTATTTTAACATTCTTTAATTTTAATTTTTCAATATTCTTTTGGGCAAATTCCGCTAATTCAGGAATTATCTCGGTGGTGATTACCTTTCCTTTATCGCCAACAAGTTCAGAAATCATCGCAGCCTGATACCCTGAGCCAGTCCCAATCTCCAAGACTTTATCCCCTTCTTTCAGTTCCAGTGCTTCTGTCATTATCATCACAGTAGTCGGCTGGGAAATAGTCTGGTTTTCTCCAATCGACAAGGGATAATCCCCATAAGCCTCATGTCTATACTTTTTTAAAATAAATTTTTCTCTAGGTACAGCCTTAAACGCTTCAAGTACTTTCTTGTCTTTTACAATCCCAGAAGATTTCCAATAATCCAACAATCTTTTTTTTGAATCAATAATCTTAATCAAATTTATCATTAAAAATTTCTAAAAGATTTGCTGATCTTATCATTCCAAAACTCAGGCAGGGAATATTTTAGTAAACCCTGAAAATCATCATCCCATACATAAAAATGGGCTTTTTTCATCTTAACCTCCTTGAATTTAGGAGAAACAGTTTCATAAATATCCCTTATAGCTTTTCTTTCAAATTTTGATTGGAGCAAAGAAGGCTCTTTTAATAGTAATGTGTCCGCAAGCCTCAAAACATTCAGGTCAATCATTGCAGAGTTTTGGGCTATCAAGATTAAAGTAAGATTTTTATGCCTTGCAATAGCCATCACTTTTCCAAGCTCTTTATTCGCATTTTTCATTGACTCACGAGCAGAGAACAAAATAGCGCCTTCATCAAAAAGTACAGTTGAGTTATTGGGTACCTTTTCAATTGACTCTGATTTTTTAATCCAGAATGGCATCTTTGTTGAACCATAACCCAGAACATAGCATTTTCTTTTTGTTTCATTACCAAACAGCTCAAGAAGTTTCATCCCTAATGAAGTTTTCCCCGATCCTCTTTTGCCTGTGATAAGCATAATCAGGCTATGGTTCTTTACTTTATCATAAAAATCCTGATAGCTTCCTTTTTCTTCTTCTACAATGCCAAAAGCCACATACGGCTCTTTTTGCTTTGCCCCTTTTTTAAAAAGATCTAAGAATCCCATTTTACCATGTCAAATGTATACACTTTTAAAAAATTTTCTAAATTAGAAAGCTTTAAATAAATATTCCTCAATAATTTTAAAAAAAGGTGATTTTTTTGAAAAAAAGTAAACAGTTTATTCTATGGTTCAAAGACCTGACAATAAAAGATATCCCTTTAGTTGGAGGGAAAAACGCTTCTCTTGGAGAGATGTACCAAAATCTTACTAAAAAAGGCATTAGTGTTCCTGAAGGCTTTGCTGTTACTGCTTATGCTTACACATATCTATTAAACAAAGCTAAGATAAAAGACAAGATAAAAAAAGCTCTTATTGGTTTAAACACTGGTGATGTAATAGATTTGGCCAAAAGAGGAAAGGAAGTAAGGGAGATAATATTAAAAGCAGAATTTCCAAAAGAACTGGAAAACTCAATAAAGAAAGCCTATAAGGATCTATGCAAAAAATACGGCAAAAATACAGATGTTGCAGTAAGAAGCTCTGCAACAGCCGAAGATTTGCCTGATGCAAGCTTTGCAGGTCAGCAGGAAACTTTTTTAGACATTAAAGGGGAAGATAACCTAATAAAATCCTGTAAAAAATGTTTTGCTTCTTTATTCACTAACCGTGCAATCTCATACAGAGTAGATAAAAAATTCAGCCATTTTAAAATTGCTTTATCTATTGGTGTAGAAAAGATGGTACGGTCTGATTTAGCATGCTCTGGTGTAATGTTTTCCATCGATACTGAATCAGGCTTTAAAGATGCTGTTCTGATAAACGGAAGTTATGGATTAGGGGAAAATATTGTATTGGGAGCAGTAAACCCTGACCAGTTTTATGTCTTCAAGCCAACATTAAAACAAGGATTTAATTCCGTGCTAAGCAAAAAACTAGGATCCAAAAAATTAAAGATGGTATATTCTAAGAATGGTACCAAGAATATAACAACAACAGAAAAACAAAGGAAAAATTTTGTTATTGATGATAAGGAAATTATGAAATTAGCCAAGTGGGCATGCATCATTGAAGAGCATTATAAAAGACCAATGGATATTGAATGGGCAAAAGACGGAAAAACAAAAAAATTGTTTATAGTGCAAGCAAGGCCTGAAACAGTCCAGAGCCAGAAAGACCAAAATGTTTTAGAAGAATACCTTCTGCAGCAAAAAGGCACAATTATTGCAACTGGCTTAAGTGTGGGGGGCAAAATAGGGAAAGGCAACGCAAACATAATTCAAAATGTCCATGGCATTCACCAATTCAAAAAAAACCAGGTTTTAGTAACAGACATGACAGACCCTGATTGGGAGCCGATAATGAAAATTGCTTCTGCTATTGTTACAAACCGGGGGGGAAGAACCTGCCATGCTGCAATTATAGCCCGCGAAATGGGTATCCCTTGTATTGTGGGCACAAACAACGGAACTCAAAAAATAAAAAACAACCAAAAAATAACAATAAGCTGCGCAGAAGGAGAACAAGGCAGGGTCTATGAAGGCTTGTTGAACTTTAAAATAAGAAAAACCAATCTAAACAAACTAAAAAGGCCAAAGACAAAAATCATGATGAACCTCGGAAATCCCGAGCAGGCCTTTGAATCCAGTTTTATACCTAATGATGGTGTAGGCTTAGCCAGGGAAGAATTTATCATAAACGAGTACATCAAAATTCACCCTTTGGCTTTAATCAACTTCAATAGATTAAAGGATAAAAAAACAAAAAAGAAAATTCAGGGACTAACTTTCAATTATAAAAATAAATCAGATTTTTTCGTTGATAAATTAACTCAGGGAATAGCTATGATAGGTGCTGCTTTCTATCCAAAAGATGTGATTGTAAGAACCTCAGACTTTAAGTCCAATGAATACGCTAACTTGATCGGAGGGAGAGAATTCGAGCCCAATGAAGACAACCCTATGATTGGATGGAGAGGAGCTTCAAGATACTATTCTGAAAATTACAAAAAAGCATTTGCTCTTGAATGCAGAGCCTTCAAAAAAGTAAGGGACAAAATGGGGTTGACCAATGTAAAGATGATGATCCCCTTCTGCAGGACAGTTGAAGAAGGAAAAAAAGTAATAACAGAAATAGAAAAGAACGGCTTAAAACAGAAAAAAAATGGTTTGGAAGTTTATGTGATGTGTGAAATCCCTTCTAATGTGATACTTGCAGATGAATTCAGCAAAATTTTTGACGGTTTCAGTATAGGAAGCAATGACTTAACTCAGCTGACCTTAGGTTTAGACCGTGATTCCGAGCTGGTAAGCCACATTTTTGATGAAAGGAATGAAGCAGTTAAGAGTTTGATTGCGAATGTAATTAAAAAAGCAAAGAAGAACAAAAGAAAGATTGGAATTTGCGGACAGGCACCAAGTGATTACCCTGAATTTGCACAATTTTTAGTTGATTGCAGAATTGACTCTATTTCATTGAATCCAGATACAGTTATCAAGACAACACTTGCTATATTGGATGAAGAGAAAAAATTAAAGAGAAGAAAATAATCACTTCTTAAACTTCTTGTAACCAATCCAAATAAGGACAGCAAGAGTAATTACCAGAATTGCAAACCTAAGATATTCATCAAGATTTCTCCAAAATCTCATAGCAGCATAAATCATGACTAAAACTCCACCGCCCATTATGCCTGAGGATACAGATATCAGTTTAAGATAAGATCCAAGAATTACCGCTACCAATCCTAAGATTATTATAATAATAAACGAATTCTTTGCATATGGCTTTTCAGCCTCCTGAAATTCTTTATTACATTTAGAAAATATATCACAATTTCCGGAAGGACCTTCAAAACCTTCCCGGGTCCTACAGTTTAAATTTACTTCTTTCTCGTCTTCAGAAATTTTTGTACATATTAGCTCATCTTGTCTTAATGAGATTGTTTTAACACTCTCGAATTCGTTCCATTCTCCGTTTTTTGCTTCGCATTCCTCTGGGGTATCAATAATCTGTCTCCCTTTAGATTCATCACAAAAATCTTCATATTGTGGAGATTTATAGAAAGTATCAACACCAAAGCCTATTACAAACGCTAACACTAAAGCAATACCTATCCCTAGTATCACAATCTTTATTTTTGACATAGTATACCCCTTGTTTTAATGATATATAAATCTATTTATTTTTTTATCAATAATCATTTTTATTATGGGTATTTTTTAATGATTATTCTTTATTGGCTAAAAATACAAAATAATCACCGAATAGAAGATATTTCTTCAATACGGAAAATTCTTTGAATTTTCCTGATTGAAAATTATACAATAATTTTCAATATAGAAAAGTATATAAATAAAAAAGAAATAAAAATTATAAAAGAGGTATACAAATGCCAAGAGGAAGGCCAATAAAATCAGAGATAAGGCAGAACATAGTTGAAATTCTATTTTTTATGAAGAATGGCTACGGCTACAATATCTACAAAGCCTATATTGCTATTTTCCCAAAAGTAACCCTTAGGAGCATTTACTATCACCTAAAAAAAGGAGTTGCTTTAGATGAATTTAAAGTAGAAAAGATTGAAAAAGAAAAAGGTGATTATTCCTGGGGGGGCGAAGCTGAAAAGATTTATTATGCTCTAGGAGACAAAGCAAAGCCCGTCTGCAATGATAGGGTTAGGGAGTATTCTGAGAAAGTGAAAAATGAAAAAAGGACAGGTTAGTATATTTATGCTTCTTGGAATTTTTGTTTTCCTTCTTGCTTTAATTCTAATTTATGTAAATTCTCAGTATCATAAAAACAACCCAGACATAATCACTGGTAATATTTTTGACATACAACCTTTCAGTTTATTTATTGAAAACTGTGTAAATGATATTGGTTATGATGCATTGTACTATTTAGGTAAAGGGGGAGGTTCAATAGCTTATGATGGGAGTGAATTAATTACTTCTTATTCAATAATTGATTTTTTATACGATGAAGAGCAAAATAAGGTTCATTCAACACTAGAAATGGAGGAACAACTTTCTCTTTATATGGAAGAAATGCTCAATTCCTGTTTGAATAACTTTACAGATTTTAAAGGTTACAATTTTTCTTATGGTGCAATAAACGCAGGTACTATTATTCGAGAAGAAGATGTCATATTTCAAGTTCATTATCCAATTAAGATTAAAGGTAAAGAGTCAACTAAAGAAATTTCAGACTTCTCAGCAACATTGCCTGTTAGAATGGGCCATATAAGGGAGATTGTTTATTCTATTGTGGATAACCAGCTGAATGACCCTGGTTGGGTTGATATGACTTATATGTCTGATTTTGATGTTAATGTTAGTATTTACCCATATAATACAACTGTTCTTGTTTATGGAATTATTGATGATAAATCTTTAATTTATAATGAACCTTATGAATTTTTATTTGCAAATAAGTTTGAAGATGAATAAGAAACTATTGATGTGGATGCTTGTATATTTTTTATTATCTAATTTCGTTTTTGCTGAAAATGGAGAATCAATTGACTGGGAAACAGCAGGTGCTATCCAAGACAAGCCCTCAAGGTTTGCCGAGGAAATAGGTATACAATCTATAAGTGGAAACTTGGGAGGGGTACAATATAGTAAAGAAGCAGGTACAATAACTAATGGTGGAGTGACGTTGCCTATAAAAAACATTAAGGGGGCACAAGTTATATCTTTAGTTGGAGGAGGTTTTGAAATAAAAAAAGAAGGGGAATTTAATGTTGGTGGGAACACATTTGAAGCAGGTACTGGACAATCTGTGAGGTTTAATAACGATGGCACTTATGGTCTGCCAACAGGTTCAAAGATGATAACTGAGGGTAGGACAATAACTTCAGAACAAGGCATCGTTGTGATTGCCTCAAATAATGAAGAATTAAAAATAAATGGTTTGGCTATACTAAATACAGAAGACGGGAGAGTTGTTAAGGGATATAACTTAAATATTCATTTTTCTGAAATATTACCTGAAGTAAGAACAACTCAATCCCAAGTTGGAAATCATATTTATTTAGCAAAAAATGAGGGGTTTATCATAAGGGGTGAAGGAGAGATTTCACATAAAGTTAGCGATATGGAAAACATACATAAGAGTGTACATCCTCATACAGTAATGTGGTCTTGGGACGGAAAAGATATAGATATAAGTAATCCAGCTAAATTTGATATCAGAACCACTGTGGGATTATCATGGCATGAAGTTGAAATAAAAGATATCACAACAGAACAAACAAAGAGAGTTACAATTCAAAACAGGTATGTGGGTAAAGAAGGAAATAATCTGCATATTTTATCAAAAGCAATAAGTCTTGGTGAGTTAGGAGAAATTTCAAATGCAAATTACGAAATTACAAAAACACCGGGAGTTAAGATAGATATTGGTGATGAAAAACCATTTGAACTGAATAATCCAGATTTTATTATGAAGAATGTTTTGGTTAGTTCTAGGATAAATCCCAACTACGAAGTATCAGTGGGCAATCCTTCAAAGGAGGAAGTACAAGAAGGAGTAATAACTGAACTAACTATTAACCAAATGTTGGCTGCTGCTAAAAGTAGGATGCAAATAGATCCTAAAACACTTGAACAATTAATAGACAAATATAAAAACTATTATTCTGGTCCTGACGAGGAAAGAAATGAGGATTTTATTGCTGAAATAGTTCATCAAAAAAAATTCAAAATCTCTACAGATACATCAGTATTTGGGGGACGCCTGATAGGTTTGTTAGGTGCAGATGCAAAAGTGAGGGGGATATTAAAAGAAAATGGAAAAAAATCTGGTTTAACAGGGCAAGATTGGAAAAATTATGATTACATCATAGGCAAATACAAAGTAGGCCAAACACTTATGTTTGATAGCACTAATCCTGATAATCCCTCAATGAACATTATTGATGA
>JADHVE010000011.1 GCA_016784195.1 Candidatus Woesearchaeota archaeon
GCTTAATATTATTCAGAGGATGAGCGGAATTGCGACTGCTACTTATGAGCTAAACAAAAAAATAAAGAACAAAGTGCTTGTAGGAGCTACAAGAAAAACCCAGCTTGGGCCTTTAGATAAAAGGGCAGTTGCTTTAGGCAATGGCTTAACGCATCGTTTGGACTTGTCAGATGCCATACTGATAAAAGACAACCACATAAAAGCATTGGGCAACGATATAGGGAAAATAATTGAAATGACTGAAAAAAATAAAAAAACAGAGAATATAGAGGTTGAGGTTGAGAATGAAAAGCAGGCTTTAACAGCAGCAAAGAAAATAAGATCGTTAAAAACAAAAAAACACTTTGCTTTGATGTTAGACAATATAAAACCAGATAGAATCAAAAGCATTATTAAAAAATTAAAAAAAGAAAATTTGCATGGGCTTGTTTTATTGGAGGCTTCTGGCGGAATTACCTTTGAGAATATCCAAGAATATGCAGCAAGCGGTGTTGATTTTATTTCTCTTGGGTGTTTGACTCATTCTGTAAAATCATTGAATATTTCTCAGGAGATAGTATAAAAAAATGAAAGTAGGAATTGTAGGCTGCGGAAACATAGGCACAGAATTAGCTTTATTTGTAGATAAAAATAAAAATTTTAAGTTAACAGCCATTAATGATGTCAATAAAGGCAATATTGAAATTCTAATAAAAAGATTAAAAAATAGCAAACCTAAAATATCTTCTTTGGATGAATTAATAAATCATTCTGATTTAATAATAGAATCAGCAAATAAAGATGTAGTAGAAAAAATATTAACTAAAGCACATAACAAAAAAAAGAAAATTATAATTATGAGCATTGGAGGATTGCTTTCTTGCCTGAGTTTATTAAATAAAACAAAATCTGAAGTTTATTTCCCTTCTGGAGCAATTGCTGGTTTGGATGCAATAAAATCAGCTTCTATGGACAAGATTTATTCAGTAACACTGACAACAACAAAACCAGTAAAGACATTAAAAAATGCCCCTTATGTAATTAAAAACAAAATCAACCTTGATAAAATAAAAAAGAAGAAAATAATTTTTAATGGAAAATTGAAAGATGCAATAAATGGATTTCCCAAAAATATTAATGTAGCAGCCACTTTGTTTTTTGCATCAAAATTCAAAGATATGAGAATAAAAATAGCAGCAGACCCAAAAGCTAGAAAGAATAAGCATGAAATAGAAGTTAAAGGAGCTTTTGGAAAATTAAATACTAAAGTTGAAAACCTTCCGAGTAAAAATCCCCAAACAAGTTATCTGGCTGTTTTAAGCGCAAAAAGAACTTTGTTAGACATTACGGGGAATATTAAATTTGGAAATTAAAAAATAAAAAATTTTTCTTTTTCCAAACATTTTTATATCAAACTCCTATTTCTTTGAAGATTATGCCTTATGAATTAATAATCTGTGAAAAGCCCAGTGCGGCAAAAAAGATGGCTGATGCTCTAGCAGAGGGCAAGGCAATTAAGCAAAATTCCAAGGAAAGAGTGCCTTATTATGAGATAACCAGGGGCAAAAAGGATATTGTAGTTGTGCCTGCTGTAGGCCATCTTTATGGGATTGCTGAAAAGGAAAAGAAAGGCTGGACTTTTCCAGTGTTTGACATTGAATGGAAACCTTCTTCTGAAGTAAATAAAAAATCTGATTTTTCAAAAAAATACCTAAGCACAATAAAAAGGCTGGCAAAAGGGGCTGATGAATTTACAGTTGCTTGTGATTATGACCAAGAAGGCTCGGTTATTGGAAGAAATATTGTTGAGTTTGCATGCAAACAGAAAGATGCTAACAGGATGAAATTTTCTACATTAACAAAGCCTGATTTGATAGAAGCTTATGAACATAAAGCGCCTCACCTTGACTGGGGCCAGATAAATGCAGGAGACACGAGGCATAGGCTGGATTTTTTTAATGGAATCAACTATTCAAGAGCCCTGACATCCTCAATAAAAACAGCGGGCTCATTCAAGATTATGTCTACTGGAAGAGTGCAAGGGCCTTCCTTAAAGATCATCGTAGACAGGGAAAAAGAGATTAAGGCTTTTAAGCCTGTTCCTTTCTGGCAGATTGAATTAAATGGCACAGTAAACACAGGAGATATAACTGCATGGCATCAAAAAGACAAATTCTGGGATAAGAAAGATGCAGATAAAGTGATGGAAAAAGTCAAAGATGAAAAAAAGGCAGTTGTTGATAATACCAAAAAAAAACAGTTCAAGCAAATGCCTCCTGTACCTTTTGACTTAACAACTTTACAGACAGAATCATACAGATGTTATAGAATTCAGCCAAAAGAAACATTGGCTCTCGCTCAGGAACTTTACACTTCCGGTCTTGTATCTTATCCAAGAACATCCTCGCAGAAGCTGGACCCAAAAATAGGCTTTAGGACAATTCTCGGGAAAATAGGAAAGCAAAAAAATTATTTTGAATTAACCAGCAAATTATTAGCAAACAAAGTTTTGAAGCCAAATGACGGCAAAAAAATTGACCCTGCGCATCCTGCTATCTATCCGACTGGGGTTGAGCCAAAGGCCCTTAAAGAGCATGAAAACAAGGTGTATGATTTAATCGTAAAAAGATTTATGGCAACGTTTGCAGAGCATGCATTGAGGCAGACTATGACTGTAGACATCAATTGTAAAGAAGAGATATTTATAGCAAAAGGAACAACTACAATAGAAAAAGGATGGCATGTTTTTTATGAGCCTTATGTAAAGCTTGAAGAAGAAGAATTGCCTGAAGTAAACAAGGGCGATGATGTTGGTGTTAGAAAAATCCAATTACATGATAAAGAAACCCAGCCACCTAAAAGATATACTCCTTCTTCTATAATAAGGGCGCTTGAGAAAAAAAATTTGGGAACAAAAGCTACACGTGCTAATATAGTGGACACTTTATTTCAGAGGGGCTATGTTGACGGTAAAGCAATACAAGCAACAGAGCTGGGGATAAGAACTTTAGAGACTTTAGAGAAATATACTCCTAAAATTGTTGAGGAAGAGTTAACAAGGCATTTTGAAGAGGAAATGGAAAAAGTTCGCGAAGGGAAAGTAAAAAAGGAGCAAATTTTAGAAGAGGCAAAAGTTGCGATAACAAAAATAATTAAAGATTTCAAAAAACACGAAGGAGAGATTGGAAAAGAATTATTGGCGGCAAACAACGAAACAAGGGATGAAATGTCAACTTTGGGAAAATGCCCTAGCTGTAAAAAAGGAGATTTGCAGATCAGAAAAGGAAAATACGGCAGATTTGTAGCCTGTAACCAATATCCTAAATGCAAAACCACTTTTTCATTGCCTTCAAACGCTTTGATAAAGCCTGCAAAGAAAATGTGCGAAGATTGCGGCTACCCAAAACTGGCTGTCATTAAGAAAGGAAAACAACCCCTGGAAGTTTGCCTGAATAAGGAATGCAAAAGTAAGCATATAGGGGAAGAAGCATGGAAAGAGGCCAAAGAGATTAAAAATGGCAATGTCGAGAAAGAATGTCCTAAGTGTAAAGAAGGGAAAATTGTTTTGAGGTCAAGCATATATGGGAAATTCTTAGCTTGTGACAAATTTCCTAAGTGCAAGTATACTGAAAAGTTAGAAAATGATAAATCAAAAGAAGATTTTGGGAAGGAGAAATCAAATTAACAAAATTCTTAATCTTTTCTTAAACTAGCTTGTGAACTTTGCCAATATAATCATAATTTAGATAAATATAAATAATACTTTCCGAATTAATGTGCTAAAAAGGTGATAAACCATGAAAATAAAAACAGTATTGGCTTTATGTGTGATAATAATCTTTATTTCAGGATGTGGGACTAGAACCCCTGATGCAAAACCCTCAAATGACTGGGCAACTTACAATGATGAAGATTTAGGAATTTCTTTTCAACATCCAATCGATTTTAAAGTTAGCAAAATACAGCATTTAATTAAGATTGAAACAAGTTATAGAATTTTAAGAGAATTACAATCTAGTCAGGGAATCTCACTTATTAGTATAAATACCACTATAAATATTGTAAAAAAATTGGATCAAAAAGCTGATGTTGAAGATATTGAAGATCTTTTGTTAAATAAGATGAATACCTTTTTAGATTCAAACAGCAAATATAAAATTATTAGCGTTGAGAAAGTCCATACTTATGATTTATTAAAATTTGAAAGAGGAAATCTTTATGGATATTATATTTTAAGTGATGCGGGAACGTTTATAGTTAGTGATAGTCTGAATGAAGATTCTTTAAAGACGTTAAAAGAAGAAGGACTATATGAAGAATACCAGTCTAAATTTGATAGGGTGGTAAATTCTATTAGAATAATTTAATAAATAAAAAGGTGATAAAACATGAAAGTAAAAACAATATTGGTTTTATGTGCAATAATAATCTTTATTTCAGGATGTGGAGATAAAGAAGTAATTGAACAAAAAAAGACTGGATTAACTTATGAGAATCAGGAACTAGGAATTTCTTTTCAATATCCTTCGGATTTTAAAGTTTATCAACAGGATGAAGATACTCTAAAAATTGACAGCCCTTATAAAGATCCTGTGGCTATACTTTTGAGCATTTCAATGACTGTAAAAAGAATAAGTTTAGCAAGAGACAGTTTAGATCAGATTGAAGCAAGAATCAATCCTGAGATGCTGAAGTCAATGGCAAAAGAATTTTCAGAAATAGATTCTAACAAGATGATAGAAGAGCTTAAAGAACAAAAAAAGCAAAATTTTGAAGCATATCAATTAATGTATGGGGATGAGACTCCTGAAGAAGCAACTGCAAATTACATGGAAATGATGAGAGACATTTCAAAAACCAAAGAATATGAGATTCAGAATAAAGGAGATTATGACTTGATTATTGTAGAGGGTGGAGCTGATTATTATATTTTAAGCGATGGCGGAACTTTTTATATAAGTGATACCTTGCAAGTCAAACCCTGGAGAGAGAAACTTGAAGGGCAAGGGCTATATGAAGAATACAGATCTAAGTTTGATAATATACTTGATTCAATAAAAATCATTTAATTATTTTTATTTTTTTACTTTTTAACAAAATTCTTAAATAAACTGTTATTTCTTAAACCAGAATGAAAAATAAGATTGTTTTATTATTTTTAATATTCCTGCTGGTTTTTGTAAATCCTGTTTTTGCCAAGCAGGGCAATATAAAGCTGCTTGCAGTTACAGAAATAAATGGCACTTATGAGGGGAGTATTGCAGACCTTCATCTTGAAATCAAGAGGGGCAATGGAAGAATCTTTCTTGAAACATTTCCGCTAACAAAATTTGACACCCAGATTTCCACAAGGTTTGCAAAAGAGATTGCCTGTAGCTATGCGGATATTGATTGCAGTAAATATGATTTTTTCTACACTATAAATGCTGATAGCCCGATAATAGCGGGAGCGAGTGCAGGCTCTTCAATATCGCTGTTGACAATCTCTTTGTTAAACAACCTTGGCTTAGATGAAAATATTGCAATCACCGGTACAATCAACTCAGGGGGGCTTATCGGGCCGGTAGGGGGATTAAAAGAGAAAATAGAAGCAGCCAAAAAAGCAAAAATCAGTACTGTGTTGATTCCACAAGGAGGGAAAACAATCCAAGTAAACAATGAAACAGTAGATATAAAAAATTTCAGCAAAGAAATAGGGATTAATGTTGTAGAAGTATCAACTTTAGGAGATGCTATCAGGGAATTTACCGGGAAAAAAATAGAAAAACAGCAAGAAAATATTACAATAAGCTCTTCTTATACGGATACAATGAAATTTTTAGCTACTGAGTTATGTACAAGGACAGAAGAATTAAAAAACATATACATAAAATTGAAGACAAACGAATCAGAAAAAAGAGCAGAAAACCTAACATCAAAAGGAAGAGATTCTTTTGAAAACGGGTTTTATTATTCTGCTGCAAGCTATTGTTTTGGAGCCGGTGTAGAATATTCCTATCTAATCCTATTATCAGAGAATCTGACAGAAGAAGGCATATTAAAGAAATTTGAATTAATCAAAAAAAGCATAAACAATTTCAATGAGAACATAAAAAAAGACAAGATAAAGACAATAACAGACCTTGAAGCTTATATGGTTGTGAAAGAACGCTTAACAGAAGCAAATGATTTTTTAAATCTTGTTTTAGATAACACTGCTGACAAAGAAAAAAAACTGCACGATCTTGCGTATGCAATTGAGAGGCTTAACTCTGCAAAATCATGGGCTACATTTTTAGATAACAGGGGCAAAGAGTTTAATTTAGATGAAGAAGTTTTAAGAAATTCCTGTAAATACCGCTTATCAGAAGCAGAAGAGCGTTATCAATATGTTAATCTGTATTATCCTGCTTCTTTGATGAATACGCGAAAAGAATTAGACTATGCATATAATGATCTAGAGGGAGAAAATTACGCCCTTTGTATATTTAAGGCAAGCAAAGCAAAAGCCAACCTGGATATCATCCTGAGTGTTTTTTATGTTGATGAAGAGCAAACAAAGAACATTTTAAAGCAAAAACTGGAAATTGTCAAAAGAAATCTGATAAAAGAAACACAAAAAAATATATTTCCTATCTTAGGCTATTCTTATTATGAGTATGCGACTGTTCTGGAGGATGAAGATACTTATTCTTCTCTTCTTTATTCAGAATATGCCCTTGAGTTCAGCAACCTAGAAGTTTATTTCAAGGAAAAAAGCAGTATACTTGAGGAAATAAGATACAAAATTGATATAAATCAGGCATTAACTTTAATTTTTGGATTGATTGTAGGTTATTTAACTGCAATATTAATACAAAAACAGAAATCAAAAAGAAAGAAAAGAAATAATCGAATAAAGATTAGTGATCATAAACCCAGCAGAACAAGTCCTGCTGGGAAAAAGAGGTGATAGATTCTTTTTTAGTGTTACTATCAAATAGTCTATCACTGATATTACTTCAAAATGAATAAACTTCTATTTAAATTTTTCGTTTTCTCTAAACGAAAACTCAGGAAAGAAGTGAGATTACCTTTTTTTTGGAAACAAAAAAAATTCAATTTTATCCTGTTAATCATCATTTTATTGTCTTTAAATGGGTGCATTACTGGAAATGATATTAAAGAAAGCATACCCCAAGAAACAAATTTAGAACCTATTTTATTTTTTTGCCCGCAGGATAATTGCGAGGGAAATTTGATTGAACTAATAAATCAGTCTAAGGAGTCTGTTCACTGCGCAATTTATGATTTAAAATTAGAAAATGTGATTAAGGTTTTGGGCTCTAAAAGCAGTGAAGCAGATGTTAAACTTGTAACGGAAAAGGATAATTATGAGGGGCAGATAAAAGGAGAAGGGGTGAGGCTTGACAAAAATAATTATTACATGCATAATAAATTCTGTATAATAGACCACAAAATAGTTTTTACAGGCTCATTTAACCCGACAGAGAGGGGAGCTTACAAAAATAACAATAATGGAGCTGTACTTTATTCTAAACTCCTTGCAGAAAATTATGAAGAGGAATTTAATGAATTATGGGACAGAAATTTAACCTCTGCTTCTGAAGTGAAATATCCTGTAATCTATCTGAATGATATGAAAATTGAGAATTATTTTTGTCCTGAAGATAATTGTGCTGAACATGTCATAAAGGCTATAAATAAAGCAGAAAGCAGCATCTACTTTATGACCTTCAGTTTTACAAATGAAGATATTGCTGATGCTATCTTGTTTAAGGACACCAACATTAAAATAAAAGGGATTTTTGAGACGACTCAGGCAGGAAGCCAATATTCGCAGTATGCGAGACTAAGGGATTTTGGGTTGGAGGTTATAAAAGACAAAAATGGGGCGAATATGCACCACAAGGTTTTCATAATCGATAATAACACTGTTATTACCGGAAGCTTTAACCCAACAGGAAGCGGTGATAAAAGAAATGATGAGAATATATTGATAATCTACGATAGAGATATTGCAGAGAAATATTTAGATGAATTTGAGAACGTGTGGAATTTAAAATAATCAAAAACATTTTAAAACAATCTTTCTTTTTATTAAAATAAATGAAAAAAACAAAAACTTTACTGGCAATTGGAGATATCCGAGATTTTGATACTTTTAAGAAAGTCTATAACCAAAGAAAGTTTTTCAGCAAAAGCAGCATTCAATTCAAAAGTATGAGCTATGATTCTTTACTAAAGGAAGAATTTCCTAAGGCCAGTACAAAAGAGATCATTATTTTCCTTTTTTTCCCTTTTGAATACTGGGATAAGCATATTGAGCCAAAAGATTATGCGGGAGTTTACGGCAATAAAAGTTTTTATATCAAGTTCAAAAAATTCTGGAAGATTGTTGATAAAAAGATCAATAAGAATTTTAAGAATAGAAAAATAAAGTATGTTAATCCTCCGCAAGCTCTTGCAATAGATAGGGATAAAGAATTAACAAAAAGGTTAGTTTCAAAAGCAGATGTTTTGGTTCCAAGAAACTATAAAACAAGGAAATTTGATAAGATTGTTAGCTTATTGGACAATAATAAAAAACTGTTTATTAAGGTAAACTTCGGCTCAATGGGCAAAGGTATAACATTTTTGGAAAAAGGCAGGTGGATGACAAATTTTAGATTTAAAAAAGGGAAAATTGTAAGCAAAAAATCAGATTATGGCTGGACTTTTGTTAATGTAACTGGAAAAAAAGATTTTTTACAGGAATTATTAAAAAAAGACATTATCATAGAAGATGCAATCGATCCTTACCTGGTAAATAACCGGAAGTTTGATTTTCGGATGTATGTTTATGGTAAGAAGATCTTATACTGCTATGGAAGAAGCAACAGCTTAGAGTCCATAACCACAAATATTTCTCAGGGAGCGCAAGGGGAAAAACCCAGTTTTTTTAAAAAGATACCAAAAAAACAATATGAATTTATACAGAATCAGGCAGCCTGTGCCATCAAAGCGCTTGGCTTAAAATTTGGCGGAGTCGATATAATGCCCTGCTCAGACGGAAAGACATCCAAGTTTATTGAGATAAACACTTTTCCGGGCCTTCCAAAAGTAAAAAGATTTAACTTAAGCAAATTTTTGATTCAGGAAATAATAAAGGATTATAAATGAAAATAAGAAAAGCAATTTTAGATGATTTTGAAGCTTTAAAAAAGTTTAAGATATTATCCAAAAAAGAAGAGTTGAAGTATAGCCAAACTTTAAAGCCATTGAAAGATACTAAAGCAAAGTATCTGAGTTATTTGAAAACAGACCTTTCTTATAAAAGCAGGGCAATGTTTATTGCAGTTGAAGACAATAAGATTATAGGTATGATCATGGGCAAAGGTTACAGTACAGCTTCAATATCCAAATTTAAAAGAAAAGGATACATAAGTAATTTGTATATAGATAAAAATTACAGGAAAAAAGGTGTTGGTGTAAAGCTGCTTAAGCATACATTAAGATGGCTTAAGAAAAATGGTGTGCCTCATGTAACAACAGAAATCCACATAAAAAACCTGCCTGCACAGAACCTGATGCACAAGGCGGGCTTTAAAGATTACACAATCAAGATGACTCAGGATATTTAATTACCAGTTTCTGGAAAAACCAAATCAATTAAAGCACCTGCTGCGTTCTGAGGTTTTCCCATGTAAGTCTAGTGGTGGAGAGTAAGGCCAGGCATGTTATTGACTTCAATGCCGTTTTTTCTGAGAAGTTATTTTGTATCAGTTTTGCTGCAGACAATCTGTTTTGTGATTGCAGGCAGGCTGGTATTGTCGGATAAATAAAATAAATGATTTTTTCCGTTATGCTTCAATAAGGTGTATTTTTTAAGAATGAATTTCACTTTAATATTTTTTTTAATGCTTTATCAATAAAAATTTATGAAGCCAAATCGATACCTCTAAAATCAAAGTCTTTCTCTCTGAGAAGTTTATGTTATAAGAATTGTGTTTTTCCATATTGCTTATTTTCCAGTTGGTTTTAATATGAGAATTTATTTTATTTACCGACCTTTTTGTTTTGGGTTTTTATTTTTTTTAGCCTATGATGTCCCGTCATCTTCTAATTCATCCTACTTATTTATTTTAGAACCCAAATATTTAAACTTATTTATTGTTCTGAAGCTTATACGCCTTCTTCAGCTGTTAAGAATTCTTTTTCAAACTGCTCTAATATCCGTTTTTTCCTGGCATACTCAAAGATTCCATTCTTAGTCATTAAGCTAGTTTCTAATCCTTTGCCATTTGCTACTTTTAGAACATGAGGAATTATCATTTCGCTTAAATGCGCAGAAGCATCACGAGGGATAGCAGAAGGAAGATTATCAATGCAGGAATGGGTTATGCCGTTAAAAACATAAGTTGGCTTTTGCCATGTTGTTGGTATGCAGCTTTCTATTGCTCCGTTCTCATCACATGAGATATCAATAATAACTGCAGTCTTTTTCATCAGTTTAAGCATATCTTTTGTTATAATTCTTGGCTCATCAGGATACCAATCAACAGAGTTAACAATAATATCTGCTTTTGACAAATACTGGTCAATAAAAACTGTTTTATCCCTACAAAGAACATTTGGCTTTATTGAGGCATATTTCAAGACTTTCTGGGATCCAGAAGAAACTCTTCCTTTGCCTAAGATGTAAATATTGATTCCATTATGAAGATTTGCTTTGCTTAGGGCCTCGTAAAGTTTTTCAACACAGAAATGCCTTCTTATCGGCTTTAATTCTTTGAACCTGTCTTCAAATCCGTGTTTTTTTAAGACTTTTCCATATAACCTTAAGCCTTCATACATTCCGACTATCCCTGCCTCGACACCTAGATTAACTAATCTCTCTTGATTTTCATCCCGGATTTCCTCATAAGCATAGCTAGTCGTATTTTCCTCAAGGAATTTTTTCAATAAGCTCTGATTCTGGCCTTTCTCAATATGCAAATAACCCATTATTATCTGGTTTTTTTTGATTGTATGCAGTGGAGGCTCTTTGACTCTTATAATCATCTCAGAATCATAAACATCATCAGAAATAATTGCACCCATTTTTTCATAAGCCCGGTTAGAAAATTTACATCCTTTTCCAGCATTTTTTTCAATAAAAACAGTATGGCCTGCTTTAGCCAGCAGACTAACATGATCTGGAGTTAGAGCTACTCTTTTCTCTCCTAATTTTGTTTCTTTTGGTATTCCGATTATCATTCTTATTTTTGAAGACTAAATTCTCCTTTTCTATTTTTTTAAGGGCAAAAATATCAGAATCAATATATAAATCCCCCCACTATTTTTAAGGAAGGATTAACTCTTTATAATGTTTTTGATTTTAGAGTGTTATATTTTTCTTCAATTATTCTGTAGTTTTAGTCAACAAAAAATAATTATTAAATAAAAAACACCCACAAAAAATACTCGATAGAACACAAGCAGGAGCACGATTAGTTGTGAGTAGGGTTGTGTTAATATTTTTATTTTAAATTTTAATAATAAATTCAACAAAATAATCAAAAAACAAATCTAAAAAAATATTCAAATAATTATATGGTGTTATAGTACCAATGACAAAAAAATTAGATGAAAATATCTGAAATTATTTAGAGCTAATCTGACCTTAGAAGGTATAGAAATATTTTTAAAATCAGTATTAAGAAAACTTTTTAAATAAAACTCATTATTCTTTTTTGATTATGAAATATGATGTGTTTGGAATAGGCAATGCAATAATGGATTTTCTGATACAGGTACATCCAGATGAACTAATTGAGCTGGACCTTAAAAAAGGCCAGTTTCACCTTATTGATGAAGAGCATTCAAAAAAGATACTTGAAAAAGTAAAGAATTCTGAGATGAAAATAGTGCCTGGAGGCTCAAGCGCAAATACATTATACGGCATTTCCCTTATTGGGGGTAGTGTTGTCTTTTGCGGAAAAGTTGGCAAAGACAAACATGGAGATATCTATGAGCAGAAATTAATAGGGGCTAATGCAAAATCAAATATCAAAAGAATTGACAGCCATAAGACCGGCCATGCAATAACATTCATAACACCAGATTCTGAAAGGACGTTTGCAGTGCATTTAGGAGCAGCAATCAAGCTGGAGAAAGAGGATATTTTTTTTGATGACCTAAAAAATAGCAAAATACTCCACATAGAAGGGTACCAACTGGAAGATCCCAGCTTAAGGTCTGTCTCTTTGCATGCGATGGATTTTGCTAAAAAGAATAATGTAAAGATTTCAATTGATTTAGCAGATTCGGGAATTGTAGGAAGAAACAAAGAAGACATAAAGAAAATAGTAAAAGAATTTGCAGATATTATATTTGCAAATGAAGATGAGGCTAAATCATTTGTTAATAAAAAACCAGATGAAGCACTTCATGAAATATCAGAGATGTGCGATATTGCAGTTATAAAGCTTGGAGAAAAAGGCTCTTTGGTAAAAAGAGGTAATGAGATTCATAAAATAAATCCGTATAAATCAAAAGCAAAGGATACAACAGGCGCAGGAGACATGTATGCGGCGGGATTTCTGCATGGCTTAGCAAATAATTATGATTTAGAGAAATGTGGAAACATTGGCTCTTACTTGGCAGCAAAAGTTGTTGAGCAGATAGGGGCAAGACTGGATAAAATAGATAAAGAGGCTATTGACAAGATTAAACAATAATTTTAAAAATAAGCTTAAAAACCATTTTAGAATGACTGAATACAGATATGAATTGAAGATACCTAGAGCAAGGGTTGCTGTTTTGATAGGCAAGGACGGTTCTGTTAAGAAAGAGATAGAAACTGAGACAAAGACCAAGCTAGATATAGATAGCAAGGAAGGGGATGTTTTTGTTTCTGGAGAAGATGCGCTTGGCCTGTATGTCACAAGAGATATAATTAAGGCTATTGGCAGAGGGTTTAACCCTGAATTTGCTTTATTGCTGTTGAAGCAGGATTATATTTTTGAATCTACAAGCCTAAACGATTATGCAGGCAAATCCCAGGACACTCTGTTGAGGCTAAAAGGAAGAGTTATTGGCAAGGAAGGCAAAGCAAGAGGAGTTATGGAGGAATTGACCGACTGCCATATATGCGTTTACGGAAAAACTATAGGCATAGTGGGTTTGGCAGAGAATGTAGGGATTGCAAAACAGGCAGTTGATATGCTGTTAACAGGAAGTTCGCATGCAAATGTTTATAAATTTCTTGAAAAGAAAAGAAGGGAATCCAAAAGAAAAAAAGGTCTAGAGATGTAAAATGGCAAATAATGATCCTGTAGCAATTGAATTAGCGAAAATGCAGAGAGACATTTCAATAGCTTCGTTTTTTGAGAAAAACAGGCACCTTCTCGGCTTCGATAATCCAAGAAAGGCTTTATTGACAACAATAAAAGAGGCAGTAGACAACAGCCTTGATGCCTGCGAAGAAGCTGATATGCTGCCTGAGATAAGTGTGGAAGTTATAGAGATGTCTGAAAATAAGTTTAAGGTTATTGTAGAAGATAATGGCCCAGGCATTATCAAGAAACAGATTCCCCACATATTTGCAAGGTTGCTGTATGGCTCTAAGTTTTTTAAATTGTCCCAGTCAAGAGGCCAGCAAGGCATAGGTATATCTGCTTCTGTTATGTATTCCCAGTTAACAACAGGAAAGTCAGCAAAAATAACCTCCAAAATAGGTCCTAAATACCCTGCACATTTTTATAAATTAAGGATTGATACCCAAAAAAACAAGCCTGAAATAATAAAAGAAGAGGTTGTAGAGTGGGAAAAAGACCATGGGACTAAAGTTGAGCTGGATTTAGAAGGCAGCTATCAGAAAGGCGACCAGAGCATTGACCAGTATTTAAAGCAGACGGCTATTATTAATCCTCATGTTACCCTGATTTATCAGCCTCCTAAAGGCGAGCAGTTGATGTTTGCCCGAGCAACTGAGATAATGCCAAAAAAGCCTAGGGAAATTAAGCCTCACCCATATGGTGTAGAGATTGGAAAGCTGATAGGTATGTTAAAATTGACAGACTCCAAGACATTGCAAAGTTTTTTGATGAAAGAGTTTTCAAGGGTCGGCCCAGGCACAGCTAAACAGGTTTGCGAGAATTCTTTTTTGCTGCCTAATACCAAGCCAAGGAGCATTAACCGAGAGATGGCTGAAAAACTTATAGAAGGCATTAAAAAAACGAAAATCATTTCGCCGCCTACTGATTGTATAAGCCCTATTGGGGAAGATTTATTGGAGAAGGGATTAAGGAAAGAGATTAATGCAGAGTTTTACTGCAGCGTTACAAGGCCTCCTGGAGTGTATAGGGGAAATCCATTTGTCATAGAAGCAGGAATTGCTTATGGGGGAGACCAGGGTAGTGACAATCCAATAAAAATTATGAGGTATGCTAACCGGGTTCCATTGCTTTACCAGCAAGGCTCTTGTGCTATTAATAAGTCTGTTGTAAATACCATCTGGAGAAATTATGGTTTAAGCCAGAGCAGAGGGGCTTTGCCTGTAGGGCCCATGACTTTGGTTGTGCATATTGCTTCTGTCTGGGTTCCTTTTACCTCAGAGAGTAAAGAAGCAATAGCGCATTATCCTGAAATTATCCAAGAAATAAAACGGGCTTTACAGGAATGCGGAAGAAAATTAGGCTTGTATGTGAATAAGAAGAGAAGAATCAAGTTTGAGAGCAAAAAAAGGGATTATATCCGGACTTTTATTCCCCATATTGGAGCAGCACTTAAAGATTTGATTCATATAAGTGATTCAGAGGAGAAGGAAGTTGAGAATCTTTTGGCAGTAGCTTTGGAAAGAAGCAGAGGCAATCTAGAGGAAGTTGGAGTTATTGATAATCCTGATTATGATGAGGAATTAGCAGCAATTGGGAAAGAGAAGAAACAAGATGATGATTTTGAAGGAGAGGATCAAGAAAATAATTCTGATAAAGAAGACAAACAAACAACATTAGAAGGAGTTAAATAAAGATGGTGAAGAAAAAAAACAGCCTTGTTTTAGGAAAAATAAATGAGTTAGGAAATATGGTCTATAAGAGCATAAAAAAGAAAAAGCTTCCTGAGCTGAAAATGCCTTTGAGGGCGTTGAGCAATGTTAAATATGACCCTAAAAATGGGTTTTTTGAGTTGATTGGAAAAATGAAAGAAAGGACTTTAACTGCTTCTACCATCAAGACATTTGCTCAGACATTAAGGATGATGGCATTAAGCAAAGAGCTCATAGAGCAGGATGATATTGCAACAAAAAGAGAGGCATATTATGTTTCGAAAAACTGGGCTGAAGCCAGGTTTAATGAGCAGCCGGAATCTGATACAGTCATGGATGATTTTGAGGCAATGATGATGGTCAATCGTGAGCAGATTGGATTCATTCCTGAAGAAAAAGGAGGAGAAATTGCAGGAAGATTAATTGTTATAGATAAAGACAGAGATACAGGAAAACCGATAAAAATTGACTGTACTAAGTTTGGCTCAGGCGCTTACTCTATTCCTATATCTGTCGAAGAACTTAAATTTGAGACCCAAGCAAAGTTCATTCTTGCTATAGAGACGGCAGGTATGTTCCAGAGGCTTGTTAAGCACAATTACTGGAAAAAAACAAATTGTATTCTTGTTTCAATGGGAGGGGTTCCTACAAGGGCTTGCAGAAGATTTATCAGGAGGTTATCAGATGATAAGAAGCTGCCTGTTTATGTTTTCACAGACGGGGATCCATATGGGTATGGTTCAATATACAGAACACTTAAAGTAGGCAGCGGAAATGCTGCACATATCAATAAGTATTTTTGTGTCCCTCAAGCAAAGTTTATTGGAGTAACTCCCCAGGATATTGTGGATTATAAACTGCCTTCACACCCTCTAAAAGATGTTGACCTTAAAAAAATCAAGGATTTGATTAAGAATGACCCTTTTATCCAGCATCATAAGGAATGGCAAAAAGCACTGAAGCATATGTACCAGTCAAAAGTAAGGGCAGAGCAGCAGGCTCTTGCAAAGCATGGGTTGAATTTCGTGATTTCTGATTATCTGCCTAAGAAACTGAAGAATCCTACGAGCTGGCTGCCTTAGTTTCTATTTTTATCCTTTACACTATCTGATATAAATAACCTAAGTATTTTCAAAAATATGCATATTAATCCATTCAGAAAGATATTTCTATATTACTGGGCAAGATAACCGGAGGGCGTACCTCTGATGTTTTGATTTGGTTTATCTGAAAGAGTCAAAGAATAAGGTATTTCTTTTTGTCCACCAAATCTCTTAATTTCGCCACTCTCTTTTAAAATAATAACTGGTAAACCTGTAGCGGCAGCAAATGCCCAAGATTTTGCAGTTCTGGCACCATTTTTGAGACCTTCGGGTAAATAACCTGTACTTAGATTAATAAATTGGGTGTTGGTCATCAACAAATTTCCTTTTTGATCGGTAATACATGCTCCATCTTCTCCCCCAATTTTACTAAAGTGCTCTGAAAACCCGTCTTCTTTTATATTCATTCCAATGCATTCCCTTGAAGAAGAGCCATTAAAAATATGATCTTTATATTCATCAGGATTCCCATTGCTAACTGCAAATATGTATGCCGGACGGTGACCATATTGGCCCCTTAATCCATAAATTTGTTCTTTTAATGAGTTTTCATCTTTTTTGTCAAGGGGGCTATCTGTTTTTAAATGTGTTATTATCCTCCCTATTTCTGATTTCATTTTATCTTTGTAAAGTCCACATACCTCTTCCAAATTATCCCTTGTTTGGTCTAATAAATAACTTCTTGGATTTTCATTCTTTTCTCCTTCAAATGTTGACATTATTATCTCTCCATTTTTATATGACCTGAAAAATCCTGTTTCAGACCAGGTAACAACAGGTCCTGGTATATATCTTGATATCATCAGTGCTGCGAAATGGCGGCAATTAACACTAGGATCTTTAAATCCATACCTCCCCCTGAGTTCAGTACTATTTAATCCTCTTTTTGAATCATATTTCGAGCCGATATCAAAAAAGAGAACATTTTTTTTGAGTATCTCTTGATTTGGGCTAATTAGCATTGCGCCATCCTCTCCCCCTATTTCAATTAAATCTTTTCTTAATGAAGGATCGGAAATATTTTTTCCAATACCTTTTCCTGTTGATTTGCCATTATAGAAGTGAGCCGCAGCTTCTGGTGAGTTTAAATCAACATTTAATGCAGCTAGATATGCTAAATTATGCCCATATTCTTTTAAGAAATGTTTTACATTTTTTTTAAAAGCTGGTATTCCCGGTCTAGGTATATTGTTGTGGTAAACCTCTGATAATATCATGTCTAATCTAGTATGGAGAGCTGATTCAAATCCTCGCAATTCATTTTGCATTAAATCAACAATTGCTAGTTCAGTTGCAACAGTTTGGGGATTAGTTTTATGCAGAATTCCTTCTAAATCAGTTCTGGAAATATATGTATCCAAAGGGGCTTGTCGGACTGACCAATCATCCATTGGATGGTCCAGTGATGCTAAATCTTCTTTTTTCATATATAACCTACCTATTTTACCACTATTTATAGATAACTATCCTATTTTTTTTATTTTTTGTTAAAAAAATAGTAAAATTTATTAATAAATAAAAAAATGTGAGTATTATGGTTAAAATTAATTATGATGTATTATACTTATTGTCAGAAGGCTCTCGTTTAGGAATTAATGAAATTGGGAACCTGGTTGGAAGAAGCTCTCCAAGATTAAAATATAACATGAAGATGCTTCAAAAAGAACACATCCTTAAAGAGGCATATACTGTTTTTGATTATTCCTATTTTGGAATCTTACTTTTTAAAGTATACTTCAAGGGGGCCTATATTAGTGAAAAAAACAAGGAAGATATCTTTAAGAAACTCGATGAAAATCCATATATAACCTCTATTTATGAGCTTTCAGGTGAATTTGACCTAGTGCTTGAATTTTGCACTCCAAATCCTTCGCACTTCAATAAAGAATTAAAAAAAATATCCTCTGAGATACCCACGCTGAATAACTATAAGATCATATTGAATGTGGTAAGCCATATGTTTACAAGGCAATACTTATTATCAAAAAAAACCTTTATGCCCTTAGGTACAGATATCATCCTTGGAGGAGACAGAGAGATGGAAAATTTTAATATAAACGAATTATCTGTTTTAAATGCCTTGCTTAAGAATCCGAATATTAGATTAACAAAACTTGCGGAAGAAACAAAATTAAACATAAAAACTTCAAATTCACTATTGAGCTTGCTTCAAGAGAGGAAAGTTGTCAGAGGTTTTAAGTGTGTGGTAGATACAAATAAGTTAGGTATTGAAAAGTTCCGTTTATTTTTAAAATTACATAACATAAATCCTGAAAGAGATAAAGAATTACTCAATTTTGCTAAACATAAAAAAGAAATTGTCCAGCTTAACAAGACTGTTGGAGATTGGGATATGGAGATTGATATAGAATCTTTTGAAAGAAAAAGAATTAGGGCCATCATAATTCAACTGAGAGAGAATTTTATAGATATAATTCAGACTTTTAATCTGATTGAATTTTTTACATATTATAAAAGGAGTTTTTTACCTGATTATTTTTTTAAGGAAAAGATTCTGTAATTAAAAAGGCTGGCTGCCATAGGCTTGTTTGTAAGTTCATAATTGATACCTTATAATCATATTATTATCAAAGCATTTCGCATAGAAATACCTTTGCTGTTGCCAGACGGTACGGCCCCTTAAAAAAGCATTCATTTCTCTTTTTAACTTGATTGATTGCCTCTAATAATGGTCTCAGATGATAGCTTTTTTCAGGCCATCTACGACTCAATTCTTTGCATCGCGACCCATTTGTTTTCCATATCAGATGTTTTTATGCCTACTGCACATGCTGCCTTTATTGGAGCTCTCCCTCCCATTTTAGGGGTCATAAAATGTACTGGGGGAGACCAACTTATAGTTTTAACCTGTAAATGAGCTGACTGGGCACAAAGTTTAAGATTAAGCTAATAGAATTTTACTCGAGGAATTAATATGAATTAATAAAAAGCTTAATAAACCCTTTATTTTTACTCTTTAAATTATGGCAGAGAAAAAGAATCAAGATGAAGGGGTTGCGCCAGCCTGTAGAGAATGCATTAGATGGAAGCATTTTGGCAATAAGTGTTTTTATTTCTGGGAACATAAAAAGGACTGCAGTATGTTTACTGCAAATGTTGAAGAGCTTTAGATTACTTTTTGATAATATTTATAAATGAATAATAATTCTAATAGAGTTATGGGCGTGTAGCTCAGCTTGGATAGAGCGGTAAAACATTATGTTCTGCAAGCCTTCTAAGCTAAAGGTCGGGGGTTCGAATCCTCCCACGCCCGTTTTATTTTCAAAATGACTAAAATGAAAACTCTGATAATCATAATTTTAGTATTGCTTGTTGTTGGGCTTTATTATGCTCCTGAGATTACAAAGAATATTGTGAAAACAACAGGCAATATTGTGGTGGATGCAGGCAAAGAAGGCTTTGAGAAGGTCAAAGAAACAGAGATATATCACAATATAACAGAATCTGTAAGAGATAAAATAAATTTTACAATAATTGAAGATTAAGTTTTTTTATTAAATAGGTTTTATAAGATGGATAAAATAAAAAAAATTTTGATTACAAAGCAGGGAAAGAAATTTTATGTTAGAGATATGGATAAAGATTTTCATACACAGTATGGTTTCGTAAAGAAAGAAGATTTAAAGAAAATAAAAGACGAAACTGTTTTGAAAACAAATACCCACAAAGAGTTTGCAATTTTTTCTCCGTTTTTTGCTGATTTATACAGGAAAATAAAAAGAGATGCCCAAATCATTCCCTTAAAGGATGTTGGCTTGATAATCGCAGAGACAGGCATCAATAAAAACAGCAAAATTATAGATGCAGGATCCGGCTCCGGAGCTTTGGCTTGTTTTCTTGCGCATTTATGCAAGGAAGTTGTGACTTATGAAATCAGAGAGGATTTTATTGAAATTGTTAAAAAAAACATTGAATTTTTAGGCTTGAAAAATATAAAAATCAAAAACAAGGACGTTTATAGCGGAATTGATGAAAAAGATATTGACCTAGTTGTTTTGGATCTGCCAGAGCCTTGGAAAGCAATAACAAACGCTAAAAAAGCTTTGAAAGTAGGAGGCTTTTTGGTTTCTTATAGTCCAAGCATACCTCAAACAATGGATTTTGTCAATGAAATTCATAAGAATACAAATTTTGTCCATGTAAAAACATCCGAGATTATTGAAAGAGAATGGGAAGTGGAGGAAAGAAAGGTAAGGCCTAAAAGCAGAGGCATAGGGCATTCAGGATTTATAAGCTTCTGCAGAAGAATTTAAGAAAAAATAAAATAAAAAAATAAATTATAATCGAACTAAATTATCCACAACAATCATCGCCAACCATTTTTAGTACCTCCATAATTTTGATTTTATAAAGTTTAGATTAATTATTTATAAGGTTTTTGATTAATAACTTTAACTTATTGATTTTGAATAAAATGTTTTTCAAACAGATTAAATTAGGATTGATGGAGAATTTTTCTTATATTATTGGAGATAGCGGAGAAGCTGCTGTTGTTGACCCTGGATGGGAATATAAGAAACTGATTGAAGCTTGTGAAAAAGAGAATCTTAAGATAAAAAAAATATTATTGACCCACGGACATTATGACCATTCAAAGGACTTGACAAAATTAGCTGCGAGAACAGATGCAGAAATCTATGTCCATAAGTCTGAGGATGTTAAAAGCAAGGATTTTAAGATTAGACATGTTGAAGATGGCGATGAAATAACTGTTGGGAAAGTAAAAATTAAAGTAATTGAAACCCCCGGGCATACTGCCGGAGGAGTTTGCTTTCTTTTTGATAGTAAATTATTGACTGGAGATACCTTGTTTGTCGGTGCTATTGGAAGGGTAGATTTGCCTGGAAGTAATGAAGAAGAAATGATGAATAGCTTGAAAAAATTGAGTAAACTGGAAGATGATATCGAGGTTTATCCCGGGCATGATTATGGCTCTATGCCTAAATCTACAATTGGGTATGAAAAAGAGAATAATCAGTTTATGAGGTTTTAAAATAAGACCCTTAGTTAAAAAACCATTAATAAAACAATAAATAAAAATAACCAATATCAAAAAAACATACTATAAACAAACTCATCCTTATCTTTATAATAATGCTGCTTTAAGGTTGTTTCGTGCCTGAAGCCTATGCTCTCATAGAAAGATTGTGCTTCTTTATTGTCTGCGTGCGTTAATAAATATAATTTTCTTAATTTAAATCCGTGTTTTTTATAGAAATTATCTGCGTCTTTTTTTAATGCTTCAAATAACTTTTTTCCAATACCTTTTCCGCGAGATTCCGGTAGTAAAACAATCCTATCCAGTTCAGCTAGCATATGTTTTGGCAGGCCGTGCACAAGCCAGGTAACTAAGCCGATAATCCTGCTGTTTTCTTCTGCAACAATATACTGATGGCCTTTAACTCTTTCATTAGTGAAAGTTTGTTTGGCTTCTTCTTTATTGTCAAGGTTATAAAAACTAACCAAAACTTCAGCAATCTGTTCTGCATCCTGAACTGTTGCTTTTCTTATCCGCATTTTTATTTTAATATTTTTTTAAAAAACAATATTTTATTCGACAGTCACAACTTTGCTCAAGTTTTTTGGGCGATCAATGTCACACCCTCTTTTTTTTGCAATATAATAAGCTAATAGCTGCAATGGCACTACTGCTAAAATAGAGCTTAAAGTGTAAAGATTTTTTGGAATGTAAATCACATGATCCACAATCTTTTTTATCTCTTCGTCGCCTTCTGTTGCTATTACAATAACAATCCCTCCGCGGGCTTTTACTTCTTCAATATTGCTCAGGACTTTTTTATAAGTGTAAATGTCTTTTGGGGCTACAAAAATGACAGGCATTTCTTTGTCTATCAGGGCTATTGGGCCGTGCTTCATCTCTGCTGCAGGGTAGCCTTCTGCATGTATATAGGAAATTTCCTTTAATTTTAGAGCGCCTTCCAAAGCAATCGGATAATTGACTCCTCTGCCTAAATACAGGGCATTTGACTTATTGTAATAGATATTTGCCAGTTTTTTAATTTCTTCTTCGTTGTTGAATACCTTCTCCAGCTGCAAAGGTAGTTTTCTAAGGTTAGCTATCAGGTCCTGGATTGTATTATCATCCAATGTTTTCCTTAACTGGCTTAAATATAATGTCAATAAGTATAAAACCACTAATTGTGTTGTAAATGCTTTTGTTGATGCAACCCCTATTTCAGGGCCAGCGTGTGTATACAAAACAATATCTGATTCACGGTCAATAGAAGAGCCTTTAACATTGCATATTGACAATATTTTTGCTCCTTGTTTTTTGGCTTCCCTTAAAGCAGCTAGGGTATCTGCGGTTTCTCCTGATTGAGATATTGCAATCAATAAATCATCTTTGCTTATGATTGGATGCCTGTATCTGAATTCAGAAGCATATTCAACTTCAGTAGAGATTTTTGCAAGCTCTTCAAACATGAATTCTCCTGCTAAAGCAGCATGCCAGGATGTTCCGCAGGCAACAATCACAATTCTTTTGATTTCTGATAACTCTTTACTGCTCAAATTTAGCTCTTCTTTTAAGTCAACACGGTTATTCTTAATCCTTCCATTTATTGTTTCGGTTAAGGCTCTTGGCTGTTCGTGAATTTCTTTTAACATGAAATGAGTATAGCCCTGTTTTTCTGCCATTTCTGCATTCCAGTCTATCTCATTTATCTCTTTTTTAATTTCATTGCCGTTTAAATCAAAAACTGTTATATTGTCTTGTGTTAAGACAGCCAATTCTTTATTGTCAAGATAAATAATCTTTTTTGTATGGCTTAAAATAGCCGGAACGTCGGATGCTATGAAATTTTCATTTTTACCTACACCTATGATTAATGGGCTTTCATTTCTGGCAGCTATAAGTTTTTCTGGCTCTTTTGCAGAAATGATACCTAAAGCATAGCTCCCTTCAATTTTTTTTAATGCCTTTGTTGTTGCTTCTTTGATATCACCATCATAATTATCCTCAATCAGATGGGCAATGACTTCTGTGTCTGTTTCAGACTGGAATTTATGGCCTTTTTCAATTAATTCTTTTTTTAATTCAGAATGGTTCTCAATTATTCCGTTATGGACTATGCTGATTTCTTCCTTGCAGTCTGTGTGTGGGTGAGAGTTTTCTTTTGTGACTCTGCCGCAAGTGGCCCAGCGAGTATGGCCTAAGCCAATATTTCCTTTTAATTCAGAAAAATTTACTTTTTTGTTTACTTCGTCTATTTTTCCAACATCTTTTCTGATTAGAATTTTGTTTTCACTTACTGTGGTAATACCTGCTGAATCGTAACCACGGTATTCCAGTTTTTTTATACTATCAAGAAGCATGTCTCCAAGCTTTTCTTTACAGCCGACTATACCTACAATACCGCACATCTTGCAGTTAGTTAGTCAGGAGCATATATAAATATTATGAATTAACAAACTTTTAATAGTTAATCCAGTTTCAATATGAAATTGATAAAGATTTACCCAAAAGAACTAAGGGTTATCGGAATTTATGACCGCCCTTTTGATAAGTTTAGAACGGGTAATGTTTTGGTTATTGGCGTTGTTTTCATAGGCGGAGCAAGCACTTAAGGGCTAAAAATTTAATTAAAAAATAATTAAAACGAAGGTGATTATATGAAAAATAAAATTGGGGTTATAAGCTTTTTTGCGGTGTTGTTGTTAATTGCCGGATGTGGGCAGAAATCAGTGCAGGAAAAAGAACTAATAACAGGAGCTGTAATAAGTTCTGATGTTTTAGAAGAAGATTTGAAGGAAGAAATTGTTATAGTTGAGAAAACTGCAGAAAAAGAGATGGAACCTGAGATTAAGGAGCTGCTAGAGAAAGGCAAAACTGTTAGGAGCATTTCTTACCAACACAAAGGTCCTGAAACTGGCAATTTTTATTATGACTTTTATGTTAAGGGAGACAATGTAAGGTATATCCCTAATAGGGAGATAAAATCTGTTGATGATAAGGATTCTTATAACAGCATATATTTAGATAAGGCAGAAGAAACAGCAGAGGCTCATTGTGATGACCGGCAATGTGTGTATAAGGGAAAGAAAGCAGATTTGAGGTATGTTGATTATAATATCTTAACGCCCTTTGATTGGATGGATGAAGTAATTTCAGCAGAAAAAACAGGCGAAGAATTGATTGGAAGCAGAAAAACATGGAAATTAAAAGCAAATGAGGGTACAGAATTATGGGTAGATGTATACTTTGGAGTGCCTTTGCAGGTTATGCGGGATGGTGAGAAGTATGAATTCATAAAGATGGTCTTTAATAGGCTGGAAGACAGCGATGTGGTGTCTAATCAGGAATAATATAATTTTCCTTTTTCTTTTTGCTCGCGGTCTTTGACAGAGCCTTCTTTGTTTACACGAGGCCTTTTGCTTTCTTTATCTCTTCTAAGGGTTATTTTCAGGTCTTTTAAAAACAGATTCATACCTTCTTCCATTGTAAAGGGGCCTTTTACGTTTCCTTTTATTGCAGGTGTTCCTTCAAAGACTGTTAATTTTTGGCTTAGATAATCAATAAACAACAAATCGTGGTCAACAACTAAGGCTGCTGTTCCTTTATGCTCCATCATGTCATGGATTATTTTTGAGATTAATAATCTTTGTTCTGTATCAAGGTAAGCTGATGGCTCGTCCAATAGGTATAGGCTGGCTTCTTTTGAGAGGCATAAGGCAATTGCTACACGCTGGAGTTCTCCACCTGAAAGTTGATTTAGTTTTTTTGCCAGTAATGGTTTTATGTTTAATGGCTTTATCAGGTCATTAGTGTGTTTTTTAATAGCGTCTTTTAAAACATTAATAACTAATTCATCTGAAGT
>JADHVE010000012.1 GCA_016784195.1 Candidatus Woesearchaeota archaeon
GGAATGGCGACAGGTGCTTTGTGAAACCAACACGACCCCTGATGTTATCTCCAAGCTGCAGTCGGCTTTAATCGCCAAGGGCTATAATCCTGGTCCAGTGGATCCTGTTACTTTAATCTCTGATTATACAGGTCAGGAGGAAATTCTGGATGGGCGTGTTAAGACAACACACCCTAGGGTGCTTGGCGGGATTTTAGCAGTAAGGGGAAATAAAAAGCACATGGATGAGGTACAAAAGCAAAATATAAAATTGATTGATATGGTTGTGGTTAACCTTTATCCGTTTGAAAAAACAATTTCTGATGAAAATTCCAAGTTAAAAGATGCGATTGAAAACATAGATATTGGAGGTCCAACCTTGATAAGGGCTGCAGCAAAAAATTCTGAAGATGTTGCAGTTGTAGTGAATAAAAATGATTATAACCTTATAATTGAAGAATTAAAAAAACATAAAAAAATAAAAGATGAAACAAAGCAAAAGCTGATGGTGAAAGCATTTGAACATACAGCAAGGTATGACTCAATAATAAACAGCTTTTTTCAAAATAAGTTCAATCCAGATGAATTTCCTTCTTGCTTAAATTTAACATTTGAAAAAATACAGGATTTGAGGTATGGTGAAAACCCTTACCAAAAAAGTGCTTTTTACAAAGAGCCGTTTATAAAAGAAGCCTGTGTTTCTGAGATTAAGCAGTTGCATGGAAAGGAATTGTCTTATAATAACATTCTGGATGTCAATGATGCTTTTGAGTTAGTAAAAGACTTTGAAAAGCCAACTGCTGCAGTTATAAAACATACTAACCCGTGCGGAGTAGGATCTGCATCTACAATTGAAGAGGCTTATAAAAAAGCTCATGAAACTGATCCTTTATCAGCGTTTGGGAGCATTGTGGCGTTAAACAGAAACTGTAATCTGGAAATAGCTAAAATCATAAATGAATTGTTTATTGAGGTTGTTGTATGTCCGGGATTTGAGAAAAATGCCTTAAACTTATTAAATCAGAAAAAAAACATAAGGCTTTTGGAAACCGGAAGCGTAGATAAAACAGAGCAGGGTTATGATATGAAGAAAATGGCAGGTGGAATGCTAGTGCAAACAAGGAATTTCCCTGAATTGGATAAAAAAGACATGAAGATTGTAAGCAACAGGATACCATCAGAAGAAGAAATAAACTCTATGCTGTTTTCATTCAAGGTTAATAAACATGTCAAGTCTAATTCTATTGTTTTTGTAAAAGATAATGTAACAGTCGGAATAGGCGCTGGCCAGATGTCAAGAGTTGATGCTGTTAAAATAGCAGTAATAAAATCCAATGGCAAATCAAAAGGAGCAGTCATGTCCTCAGATGCATATTTTCCATTCAGGGACGGAATTGATGAGGCGGCAAAGGCAGGGATTACAGCAGTTATCCAGCCAGGCGGCTCTATAAGAGACAAGGAGATTATTGATGCTGTCAATGAACACGGAATGACTATGGTATTTACAGGCATAAGATTATTTAAACATTAATAGAAAGTATTAAAAATAATAGTTAAAAATAGGTAAGAAATCTATTAAAATAAAGGTGATGATTATGGTAAAATACAAAATTGTTAATGACAGACCAAAATGTATAGGTTGCGGAGCATGCGCAGCAGTTGCTCCATCTTTCTGGGAAATGGTGGATGACGGCAAATCAAGCATTAAAGACTGCGCAAAAATAGGGGATAAAGAAGAAAAAGAAATTGGTGAGAAAGATTTAGCTGTGAATAAAGAAGCAGCAGAATCATGCCCTACTGAGGTAATTATTATTACCAACCTAGAAACTAATGAAAAGGTTATTTGATTTTTTTATTTTTTAATTCTTTTATTCTAAACAAAAATATTAAAAATAGATGTATCAATAATACAAAAATCAATAAAAATACCAATAGAGCATAAAAAGAAACACAATTAATTGTTAAGCCAATAACCCCTAGCCTCATTAAGAAATAACAATTATTTAATTTTAGTATAATGAAAAAAATCAATAAAAATTGTCCTGCATGCAAATCAAAAAATATTAAATCAGTTAGTTATATTGGCGTTAAATGTATTCAGTGCCTTGACTGCGGTTTTGATGAACAAAAACAGTATGAGGTTTTTCCTGAAGAAAAAACAAGCCAGAAAGCTAAAGGAAGATACACCCCTTATAAAAGCGGTGGAGGGAAAAGAACAAAAAAGATATAAAAAACCCAAAAACTTACGAAAAATGATTTTTTCTAAGCAATAAGGATAAACTTTATTAATTATTAAAAAACTCCGTTTTTAGAGGTTTTGATGGAAGAATTCACAGAAGAAGAAAAAAATATACTGAAGCCGTTTGTAACAGACCTAGGCAAGCCGATATTCTGCTTAGTTAATCTTCCAGAGGTTGTTAAAGGAGCTTTGTTTGCCCGTTATAGCAGGTCTCCAAAAAGCCTTAAGAGAGTTCTTATAGATGAGTTCGTCAATGAGCCGGACACTGGATTTAAAGATTTAGTTAATTTACAGGCTCCAAACACAGACAATCAAGTTATTGCTATAAACAAAGCTGAAGAGTTCTATGACCGGGTTTTAATAGGTTATGGTGATGATTCTGTTGCTGAATTAGGGGGAGCACATTTAGCGGTAGAGCAGGTTAGCCAAATAGCCGCTAAGTTTATTGAAAGCTCCAGAATAGGAATTTCTCCATTGGAAAAATCAACAAGGTATATCTGGTTTGATAAGAAAGTAAACGGAGAGTATATGTACCATAATCCAAAAAAAATAATGAATTCTAAGCTCAGGGGCATTTATACAGAAACATGCAATTTACTTTTTGATACGTACTCTAAGCTTATTCCTGCTATGTCCAGTTTCTTTAAGAAAAGATTTCCAAAAAAAGAAGATATCTCAGAAAGGGGCTATGAAGCTACAATCAGGGCAAAAGTATGTGACGTTCTGCGTGTTTTTTTGCCGGCAGCTACTTTCACGAATCTTGGATTGTTTGGAAACGGAAGAGCATTTGAATATTTATTAACCAAAATGTATGCGCATCCCCTGGATGAGATAAGAAGTGCAGCAATAAGCATGCATGAAGAATTAAGGAAAGTCATACCTTCTTTTGTGAGAAGGGCTAATGATGAAGAGTTTGGAAAGATGAACCAGACTTTTATTAGAGAAACAAATGAATCAATGCAGAAAGCTGTAAAAAATATTGAAAAAGAGCCGGAAAAAGCAGAAGAAGTTACTTTAGTGGAATATGATAAAGATGCTGAGCTTAAGGTTTTGCCAGCAATATTGTATCAACATTCAAGAATGCCTTTAAATCAAATAAAAGAGATTATAAAAAACCTGAGTGAAGATGAAAAAAGAAATCTGGTAAAAAAATACCTGCAAAAAAGGGTAAACAGAAGACACAAGCCAGGAAGAGGCTTTGAAACAATTTTCTATGGATTTGATATCCTGGCAAATTACGGCATTTATAGAGACCTACACAGACACAGGCAGTTAACGCAAGAACCTCAAGACTTAACGACCAAGCATGGCTATGATGTCCCTCCTGAATTGATTGAAGCCGGGTTTAAGGAAGAATATGACAAATGCATGGAAAAAGCAAGACAAGCGTATGAAGAAATCTACAAAGAATTTCCAAAAGAAGCGCAGTATGTTGTTCCATTTGGCTATAGGATAAGGTGGTATATTAACCTTAATTTAAGGGAAGTTTTTCATTTGACAGAGTTAAGAAGCCAGCAGCAGGGCCATCCTGATTACAGGAGAGTAGCACAGTTAATTTACAAAAAGGTGAAAGAAGTGCATCCTACATTGACAGAATACTTAAAATTTGTTGATATGAACGATTATGAGCTGGAAAGACTGAATGGAGAGAAATTTATTGACCAAAGGCTGAAAGAGGTCAAAGAGAAGTATGGGTAAATCTGGAATTCTAAAGGATTTATAATTAAAAAAATAAAAAAAATTAAAACTTTCTGTGTTTTAAAAAAAATTAAAACCTTCTGTGTTTTTGATAGCAGTCTCTGCAATAAACAGGCCTGCCCTCTTTTGGTTTGAAAGGTACTTCGCATTCGTTCCCGCAGTCTCCGCAGGTTGCTTTGTGCATTTCTCTTTCAAAACTTCTTTCACTAAATGCCACTGTTTTTTCACCTTATTAGTTAGTTATACATAAGATTCTACTAGAATCGTAATCTCCTGTATACTGTTTAGCTGTGAAGGTAATTGAGTATTTAAATCTTTGTTTTTTTGTTCAGTAGAAATCCTTTTTTTGCTATGTCTGAAATTGACATCCGTTCGCTGTTAGTTTCTTTTTAGATTACAAAGTTCCGAAAAACTGCATTCTCAGAGTTGAGAAGAATATACACTTAATAGATTAAGTATTAAATTAAATAATGTCAGGATGATATTGAGGTAATATTTCTAATAGATTCTTCGCAATAGTTCGAGTTTCCTCTGGATCGAGTGCTCTATAAATCTCAAAATTATTCTCACCTCCACACAAATAAACACCAAAAGGATGTAAATAAAGTTTATGAGATTTAGTTTTCATAGGTTCACTGATTATTAGAGGAGATGGTCTCTTTTCTTTATCAATAGATAAATACTCAGCAAGTGTTTTAGCAACCATAACTTCCTTGTTAATTGTTGTCACCCTTAAAGTACCCCATCCAGATTCTGTAAGTCCTTCTAAATTAAAACCCCTACTAGGGTTAGACCCAATTTTTTCAAATACTTGTAGGTTAAATTGATAACAACTAGGTTGCATATTTATCATTACTAATAAGGAGCATATAAATTTTTTGTTTTTGGTCTATTCAGGTTAGCCTTTTTCTCTATTGAAACCAACCATCAATTAAAAGACTCATGTGCCTCATTGCAGCCTTATGAATTTAGAAGTAATTGATTATAGGTTAAAGTAAACTTATAGGATTTCTACTCAGCTAAGGCTCCTCAGGGATTATTATCCATGAGATTATATAAGCAAGTATCCCTCCTGCGCCCATGCTAACCAAGGTGAATACTACCCATAACAGCCTAATCACTACAGGGTCTACATTGAAATATTTACCTAAGCCAGCGCAAACACCGGCTAACACCCTATTTTTTCTTAATCTATAAAGCTTTTTCATTTTTAAACATCCAGATTAACAACTTCTTTTGCATGCTCTTCTATAAACTTTCTTCTAGGCTCTACCTGATCTCCCATCAGGATTGTAAATATTTTGTCTGCTTCAACTGTATCCTCTAAAGTAATCTGCAGAAGGATTCTGTTTGTAGGATCCATTGTTGTTTCCCACAACTGCTTGGGGTTCATTTCTCCTAAACCCTTATACCTTTGCAATGAGCATCCTTCTTTTCCAATCTCCCTGAATAACTGCCCTAGTTTTTCATCATCATAGATGTAATATGTTTTTTTGTTCTTAACGACCTTATACAAAGGAGGCTGAGCTATGTAGATATAACCAGATTCAACTAAAGGCTTCATATAGCGGTAAAAAAAAGTCAAAATCAAGGTTCTTATATGAGCTCCGTCAACATCTGCATCTGCCATGATTATTATTTTATGGTATCTTGCTTTGTCTATGCTGAATTCTTCCCCTATGCCTGTTCCAAGGGCTGTTATCATTGTTGTTATCTGCTCATTAACAAATATTTTTGAAAGCCTTGCTTTTTCAACATTCAGTATCTTTCCCCTTAAAGGAAGCACTGCCTGAAATTTTCGGTCTCTGCCCTGTTTTGTGCTTCCGCCTGCACTATCTCCTTCTACAATATAGATTTCTGTTTTAGCAGGATCTTTTTCAGAGCAGTCAGATAATTTTCCAGGTAAAGAAGTGTGGTTTAAGAATCCTTTACGCCTTGTTAATTCGCGGGCATTTCTTGCGGCTTCCCGGGCTTTAGCAGCATTTACACATTTGCCGACCATTATTTTTGCTACTCCTGGGTTTTCCTCTAAAAAAATGTTTAATTTTTCAGTTACTACAGAATCGACTATGCCTTTAACATCGCTGTTGCCTAATTTTGCCTTTGTCTGACCTTCAAACTGAGGCTCAGGAATTTTAATAGATACTACTACAACTAATCCTTCCCGCACATCATCGCTTGATAATTTTGAATCGTTGAGTTTATTTTTTTCAGCGTAGCTGTTCATGCTTCTTGTCAATGCTGTTTTAAACCCGGCTAAGTGTGTTCCTCCTTCGACTGTATTTATGTTGTTTGCAAAAGTAAAAACATTTTCCTGATAGCTGTCATTGTACTGCATTGCTATCTCAACAATCATTCCATTTTTTTCCTTTTCAAAATGAATCGGCTTATGCAATGGATTTTTGTTTTTATTTAAATATTCAATAAACTCTATGATGCCCTTGTTATAAATAAATTCATTCTTTTTACCTGTTCTTTCATCCAAAATATTAATCTCAATACCTTTGTTTAAAAAAGCCAATTCCCTTAATCTGCTGGATAGCGTATCAAAATGCATCTCGGTCTCAGAAAAAATTTCAGCATCAGGCAAAAAAGTGATTTTTGTTCCTGTTTCGTTTGTCTCTCCCATTATGCTTAGTTCGTTAACAGGCTTGCCATATTCATATTTTTGCTGATATACTTTACTGTCTCTTTTGATTTCAACAATTAACAGCTTTGACAAGGCATTTGTTACAGAGATTCCAACACCATGCAGGCCTCCTGAAACTTTATAGATTTTTTTATCAAATTTACCCCCTGCATGCAGCTTAGTCATCACAATCTCTACAGCAGACATGTTAAACTTAGGGTGAATGTCAACTGGAATACCTCTTCCGTTGTCAATTACAGTTACGGAATTGTCCTTATGAATTATAACAGAAACCTTATTGCAATGACCGCCCATAGCTTCGTCTATGCTGTTATCAACTGCTTCATAAACCAGATGATGTAACCCCCTTAATCCAGTAGAGCCGATATACATCGCAGGCCTTTTTCTGACTGCGCTTAATCCAGTCAAAACCTGGATATCTTCTGCTTTATAACTTTCTTCCATTTTAATTTCTAATCCATTAATTTTGTATTATCTTTACCATTAGGTGCTTTTACACACGCTCAATTATGTGAATATTTTTTTGTTTTGATTTTTGATTGTTTTATTTATTATAAAATGGGGATTAATAAAGATTAATACCGCCAATTTCACAACTATACTCGTTGTAGTTTGTAATAAGCAAATGACGGTTTTATTGTTTAAATTGGGTCATTTGCTATAATGGTATTTCTGTTTGTGTATTAGGTGATTTTTTATAATGGATTTTTTATTATTTTAGTTGTTTTTTATGAATTTTCTCGTCGAGATTTAGACACTTTTTACAGAAGAAAAAAGGCTTGATTCTATATAAATGTTTCGTTTATAATTTGCTACTACAGAGCCTGTAAAGGCAAAATTTTGAGGTTTCAGAGGGATAGAAAATAGAATTTAAAAATTACTTCTCGCTAAACTCTTCCATCCCATCAGAATAATTTACAAAATTAAACTTGCTGAAAAAATCTTCATATGAACTTTCTTCAGAGGGTTTCTTATCCATTTTAACCACCTCATTTTGTTTAAAATGTAAAGATTTTAACAAATTACATAATTTCCCGCTGCATTCTGAAAGTAAGAAGAACATTTAAATATATATACTTATTCCATATATTATATATAGCATATATTATGTATATGTAAAATTAAAAAAAAGTATTTTATAAGACTAAATGGGGTGGTCAAAATTAATTTTAGGAAAATAATTGCTTTTGGAAATGGGGGCTATATTGTTTCTTTGCCAAGAAGTTGGATATATGAAAATAAACTAGGGAAGGGTGATATGTTAGCGATGGACCAGGGTTCTGATCAATTGACTTTTTCTATTAGTTCTAATGAACAAAAAAAAGAAGAAAAAACTATAACTATTGAGGCAGGAGATAAAAAACTAGATAGACTTCACACAGAGATTGTCTCAGCTTATCTGAATAATTACAATGTGATAGAGATTATTTCAAAAAATGGTTTAACAAACAATGTTGAAATAAAAGAAATATTGAGAAATTTAGCTGGAATGGAGATAATGGAGCAGACATCCACAATAATGGTTGCAAAAGACCTTATCAGCATTCAGGATATTTCAATTGAAAATATTATGAGAAGGATAGACAACATTATCAGAGGAATGATTGAGGATGTTATTAGATGCATTCAAGGAGAGGACCACTATGAAAGCATATTCCAAAGAGATATTGATGTCAACAGGCTCTATTACCTTGCAAGTAGGGGCATAAATAATGCATTGAAAAACCCAATAGTTGCTAGAGCATTTAACAAAGACGCCTTCCAGTTAAGTGCTAATCAGTTAATCTTTATAAGACTAGAGCAAATTGCAGACAGCCAAAAAAGAATTGCTAGATATCTCAAAGAAACCAGAATGAATGAAGAGCTAGTGAAAGATTTAGGGCAATTGTACCAAGAGATAAAAAAAGCCTACTACAACATAATGAATGCTCATTATACAAAAAACAGAGAGATTGCTATTAATGTTGAGGTTACAGCTAGACAGAGAATTAAAAACTCTATCAGTTTTTTGGAAAAAAATACCGGATGTAATTTGTATATTGACCTAATAAAAAAAAATAAAGGTAAAAAAGAAATTCAAATGAATACATGTATACTCATTGCAAAAGTTATTGAAAATTTAAATTCAATGTCAACCTCAATAAAACAGATAGCAAGAACTACATTAAGAGATGGCGATTAATAACCTTCAAAAACTATCTTTTTTCCTTCTTTTTCCAAAACAGTTCTGGTTTTATCAGATTTTGTTACTTCACCAACAATCTCAGCATCTTTTAATATCTGCAGTATGTCCTCTGAGTCCTGTTTTTTTGCTATGGCAAAAAAGCCCATGCCCATATTGAAAGAAGTATACATTTTTTCATCATTAAACCCGGATTCTTTTTGCATTAGCTTAAATATTGGCTGTGGCTCAAGAGGGGCATTGATCCTAAACTCAACTTTTTGATTTATCCTGTTAAAGTTCTTTAAGCCATAGCCCGTGTTGTTGATTCCTACAACAGGAAAGTTTTTTGTTATTTTTGCAATATCCTTTAAATAAATCCTTGTTGGCTTCAATAAAAGATTGCCTATACTGGTTCCGTTAAGATCATAATCCAATAAATATTTTCCAATGTAGTTTTTCTTGAACTCAGGTCTTTCTTCAAACTCTCCTTTCAGTAATTTATGCCTTAAATCAGTGTAGCCATTTGAATGAGGGCCAGAACTTCTTAATGCTATTATCTTGTCCCCTATGCTTACCTGAGTGTTTAATTGGTCTTTTTTGATAAATCCAATCATACATCCTGCTAAATCAAAACCGAAGCCTGGCTTTAAACCTGAGATCAGCTCATCAACAGATGCTGTTTCTCCTTTGCCAAAATTAATCCTTATTGAATTTTTCAGGATAGAAGAAGCATCACATTGCTCCAAGCCTGTTACAATGCCTTTTATTATTTCTCCTGTGATTAATTTTTCCTGAATTTTTCTTTGGCATGACAAACAATCCATAAATAAAAAAGGATTTATAGGGCCCAAAGTTGCCAAGTCATTAGCAGACATTGCTACCAGGTCTATGCCTATTGTATCGTATTTTTCCATTGCCTCTGCAATCAATAGTTTTGTTCCGACACCATCTATGGCACTGGCAAGATAATGTTTTGGAAAAACCTCATTGTTTTCATACAGCTCAGCAAACATCCCTTTGCTTGCCTTAATCATATCTTTCTTTAAAGAATCAGGTATAGCATCTTTTATAGCCCTAACTGCTTTTTCTTCTCTTTTTTGATAGCTCATGATAAAATAGAAGATAAAGTAATTTATAAGGTTTTTGTTTGTGTGGCTCGTTTGCAAGTTCATAATTGACACTTCATAATCTGCCTCAGAGTTCTATGAATTGTTATATTTTCTTCCTTACAGGAATGGTTTACTCAGCACCTAAAACTTCACTTATAAACTAAGGGACATGCTCAGCATCATAGCCTTTATCTAAGACACCAAGATGATATCTTTGCCAAGATTTATGACTTTTTTAGCGACAGTGCAAATTTAAATCAGCGGGTTTCCTTGATTTTCATGATCCTGTTGGTTTTTCCAACCACTCCCAAGGGGGCATCAAAAATACTCTGAGAATTCTTCTCTGGTATAGAAATTTGTAGTAACTTATTAAAAAAATATTATGTCAAGGGGTTTCTGCAAAGTCGATTTTCATAACTTTTTCCTATAAATAGTTATCATCAAAAATACAAATAAAAGAACCATAGAGCCTAGTACCGGCAGGTTGCTCTGGATTTTGATATCTAGATTATAGATAGCAAAGCCGACAATGGAAGGTGTTAAAAAGAGGAATAAGATACTGCAAAGAGTAAAAATAAAAGGAAGAATAACGGCTAAACTTTAATTTCTAGTCCTGATTTTTTGGCTTTGCTTTTTTTATGTTTATCATGCCTATTACAACACCCATAATAACTAAAACAATCAGTACTATTGATACAAAAACAAAAGGAGGTTTTTTATCTTCTATACCAACAATAGTTGTTTCAATCTCTTTTTCTTCAGCACTTCCTGCAGTTTCGTTTTTTTCTGTAGTTTCTGCTTTTACAACTGTCGTTTCATCTGATGATTCCCCTTTATCTTCATTTTGATTTTCTATAGTTGAGTTAGAGCTTTCATTAGTACTTACTGGCAATTCTTCTTCAACACCCTCTTTAATCAGGATATTTTTTTCAGTGCTGAAATACTGCCCAGAATCAGAATTATAACCTATGCTTATGTTGTAATGATAAGCTCCCTGCTCTGGAACTTTTATTTGATAGTTGTAGAGTGATAAGGATTTCTGCTTGTCAAAAACAGGATAAAAGCTAGATATTTCTTCAGCAAACGGAATATTGCTGGAAACATCTATTCTTAAGTCTTTAAAATCGTTTATGTAACTGGGATTTGAAAGGTAAACCTTGAAAGTAGTTTCTTTTCCTGCAATTGGCTTATCTGAAATTTCGTGGCTGATAGATATACAGCTGCAGTAAATGTTAATATTAATCGGATCTTTGAACTCTCTTGTGAGTTTTTCTACTTGGTATTTCTTCCATATATAGATTGGTGTATTGCCTGTTTTTACAGCCTGCAGCTCTACAGTGAAATTTCTCTTTTCATTGCTTTCAAGTTCTCCTCCCCAGGATAACGTTTGCCCTTGTTGGTTTAGATCTTTGCTTTTTAATATCTTCAAGCCAGAAGGTATGTCAATCTTAAAATAAGAAACAGCAATATTTTCATCATATATGTTTTCCAGAACAAAGCTAAAGTTGATAAATTTCCCAATTTCTAATGCGCTACTGTTTAAAGAATGCTCAAATTGTAAAGAGTAGTTATACACTTTAATCTCAACTTCATCTGAGTAAGCAGTTTGTGCTGCAATGCTGTCAAAATAACTTGCTTCAGCTTTTGAATCGTATTCAACAGCTTCTAATCCAGTTAAGGTATAAGAACAGCTTTCTTTTACATGGGGAATTAAACTGCCTTTCAATTCAATGCTATTATTATTTCTGTTAAAAGCGCATCCTTCAATGCCTGTGATTCCAATAGAAGACGGGTAAGAATCTTTGAAAATTATATTCTGCACTTCTTTGCTGCCTGTGTTTTCTAAAAAAAGCTCTATTTCGCTTGTTTCCCCAATTAATAACTTTGTTTTTTCTATAGTTTTTGTAATTGTTAATGTGCCTTTAACAACTGATATGTCAATAACTGCTTCATATACATCATACCATCTTGATACGTTTCTATAAGAAAAGCTTATATCTCCAACACATATATGGAAATTATCTTTGTATTTACAGTTGTTCTCCATTACAAGCGTTCTTTGAGTGCCATATTCTATTATAACTCCGCCTTCAGAAGCTACTGTAAATTTAAACTCAAAATCATCAACAGAAACTATTTCTCCATCCTTGACTGTTCCTGAGTATAAAGACTCCTCACCCGGTACAGTTGTGTTGATTGAAGAGAAAACATTAGGCAAAAGCAGTAAAAAAACCAGTATAAACAGCCCCTTTTTTAGCATACTGTTAAAATGAAACAAGATATATAAAAAATTAGCGGTTATTTGCAAGTAGGGTATTGAAAAACTTACATTGAAAAAGTTTTATTTTAAAAAAACTTCAATAAAACAACATTCCCTTTATTTTATTTAACAACAAAAGGAGATTCTTCTTTTAGAATGTCTTTAGCATAGTTCAGCTTTTGTTTGCTTTCAGCATAGACAGTGAATAATTTTTCGCCTTTTTTTACCTTATTGCCTACGTCTTTGTGGAGGTAAATTCCAGCCCCTTTGTTTACCGGGGCTCCTGCTACTCTTGCTGTTTTTGTAACTATGCTGTTTTTGATATTTCTTATGATGCCTTTTTTTTTGGATTTGACTTCAAAGATGAATTTGCCTATTTTTATTTTTTCCGGCTTAATCGACTTGCCGTTCTGGGCTTTTATGATTTCAGCCATCTTTTTATATGCCTTTCCGCTGTTCAGTAGGTCTAGGGTCTTTTTTTCCCCATCTTTAATTTTTAGCATCTTAAAGATTTCAGCAGCCATCTTGATGCACTTATTTTCCAAATCCAAAGGCCTTCTTTTATCCCTGGTTAATACCCATAAAACGTCCCTTGCTTCCAGAGCTGGGCCTATCCCCTTGCCTATAGGTTTAGTTCCGTCAGTGATTATGACCTTGATGTGTTTTTTTAGCCTTTTGCCAATTGTTTCAAAGTCTTTTTTTAGCTTTAAGGCTTCTGTTTTGTTTCTTACTTTAGCATGGTTTCCTACTGGTATGTCTATTAGGATATGGGTGCTGGAAACGGAATGTTTTTTTGCCATTATACTTGCTAGCAGCTGGCTTTCAGCATCTATTCCCAAAGGCCTTTCAACCATTATTATCTTATCATCGGCAGGAGCTAAATTTAACGCTCCTCCCCAGACCATACAACCATTGGTCTTTAGAACTATTTTTTTTATTTCCTTCAAAGAAAAAGAGACTTTTGCCAAAACTTCCATGGTGTCTGCGGTTCCTGATGGGCTTGTTATTGAGCGCGAAGATGTTTTTGGCATGATAAATCCTGCAGCGGCTATTATAGGAACTAAAATGAGGGTTGTACGATTGCCTGCCAAACCCCCAATAGAATGCTTGTCAATTATAGGGTATTTATCCAGCTTTAATGTATCTCCATGGTATGCTATTGATTTGGTAAGTATGATCGTCTCTTCTGTAGACATTGCGTTAGTGTAACAGGCAGCAACAAAATATGTGAGTTCTATGCTGCTTAGCTTGTTATTCACAATGTCCCACACTATCTGGTCAATCTCTTTTTTGTTCAGCTTTTTTCCGTCCATCTTTTTTCTTATAAATTCCAGAGACAAAGGCTTTCTGGCTATGCTTATATCAACAATCTGATTGTTTTTTAGCTTAAGAGAATCAATAACTTCCTCAAAAAGACCTATATAATTTGGTTTTACAGATTTTCTGCTTGCTGCTATATCAACAACAACAGTCTCTGTCTTTTTGCCCTTTTTTATCTTGATACGGTCCATGACATGTAAATCTAGTTTCTGGGCATCATCTTTGTTTAAAATAGCGACTAAAGGGCCTCCAGTTGCTACGTCCATGTCCCTAATCTTTAATTTCATTTTTAATTTTTTTTACCACTAAATTTAGATCATTGAATGATTTTACACATTCACTATTATTTGAGTTTTTTCATTTATTGTCTTGTTATGATAAATTATCTTTTATTGATTTATTTAATTGTAAGATAGAACTTTATCAAAAATATTTTTCTTCTTCATATATTTTTATGAAAGCCACTGCAAGGCCCAAAATTATCGGCCCAACTATGAACCCTATAAATCCAAAAAAGCTTAATCCCCCTAATACTCCCAACAGAACTATCACAGGATGGACTTTTGCCCTTTCTCCGATAATTTTTGGCTTTAGTAGGTTGTCAATAGTGCTCACAATCAAAGCTCCATAGAGCAAAAGCAGAACTCCTTTTACTATCAACAGAGTGTTAGAAGTTGCATATCCACTGAATATCAGCACCAATGAAGCAGGCAACCATACGACTGCTGTTCCCACTAATGGGACTAATGCAAAAAACATGGTGATTAATGCCCAGATTAAAGGGCTTCTTATTCCTGCAAAATAATAGCCTATGCCTGCTACAGTGCCCTGGATAATCGCAACTATTATGCTGCCGTAAATCACTGCAAAGGCAACATCATTAAATCTTTTGAATATATGCTTTTTCTGCTCTTTTTTTAGAGGCAGAAGATTACCTATTTTATCTACAAATGTTTTTTCATCCCTTAATAAAAAGAAAACAACAAAAAATATTATGAAAAAGTTCAGCACGATTTTAGGTATGGAGAATATGAACCTTAGAAGCTGCTCCACTAAAAAATTCGGAGCTTTATTTACAGAGGAAGCCACTTGTAATTTTACCTGCGGAATTGATAAAAATTCTTCAATGCGGCTTTTAATCTGGCAAGTCATTTCTTTACTTTCTATATCACACTCTTTGCCAGCAAAAAATGTTTCTTTTGAAAATTCATACAAAGACCTTGCTTCTTTTGATGCAGTATTCAGGATTAAAAATGAAGGCAGGATTATGAGAACTAAAATCAAAATTGTAACAATAAAAGATGCTAAATTTTTATTTTTAATTTTTTTATTTACTTTTTTATAAACTGGATAGAATATATAGGTCAGAATCAGGCTTGTTAAAATTGCAGTCAGAAACGGCATGATCATAAAGAAGGATAGTGTTAAAACAGCTATAAGGAGCATTATAAAAAATATTTTTCTGTAAATTTCTGAACCTATTTTAATTGCCTCTTTTTTCTTAATGAGCAAAACTACTATTTAAATATTGTTAAAAATGGGCCTGACCGGGCTTTCGCTGTGTGTCGAACCGGTGACCTCCGCCAAATAGAGTGCAGGGTATTGCCCAAGCACATGTCGAGGCGACGTCATGTATGGCGCAATTTAATGCGTAACCACTAGACCACAGGCCCTTAACTAATTTGTTTTGTTTATTGGTATTTATACTTTTCTTATTTATAAGGCTATTCTTAAGGTTTAATATGTCCTGATGATAACATTCTAAAAATATTTATAAAGAATTCCCATATCATGTTATTAATGGAAGTGATAATATGAAAAGAATATTTGTTACACTAATTTTTATTCTATTTACTTTATTCATTCTGTCTTCATGTAGTTCAAAAGGAACAACTAATGATTATGAAAAAGTAACCCTGAATGCAATAACAAGCAATAATGTTAATAAATGTGAACAATTGACCAGTCGTGATAAAGTTGTAACATGTTTTGTTGCTTATGCTTATGGAAAGAAAAAAGTATCTGTATGTGATAAATTACCAGATGATGAAAAAAGAGTCTGTGAAGTAAGATATAACGATTTAATTAATTAATTTTTACATATAACATTATAATTTCTTTGTTCATAAACTAATGGGTTAAAAGCCTCCGCCGAGGATTGAACTCGGGACCTTTACCTTACCAAGGTTTAGCGAAATATTTAACGCTCCCTAGTGGAAAGCAAGGCTTTCTGCCACTGAGCTACGGAGGCATAGATTGTAGTTTTTTATTTTGGTTTATAAATTTTTGGATAAAAAGAAATGTTTATATATCCTGGGTATAATACCGAGATTTAACTATAAAAGAGGTGTTAAAATGGTAAAAAGAAAAGTAAAGTGGATATTGGTTCTTTTGATGTCTATATTTTTTGGAGGTTTAGGAGTCGATAGGTTTATTATGGGCCATATAGGTCTGGGTATTTTGAAGCTGATTACTATGGGGGGATGCGGCGTATGGTGGCTTGTTGATTTAATCCTGATTGCTTCAAAACATAAATTTGAAGACATTGAATGGGAAGAATAATTTTTTATTTTTAATTTTCTACAATGAATTTTAAGAAGATTAAATCTGTTTTTTTAGATATAATCAGTTTTGGCACACCTCAGGCAAAAGTGTTTAATCTCAGTTCTGTATTGGTTATTTTCAGTGTTGTGCCTACTGGTTCTTTAAATTATCTCCCTATACGGTGCGTTTTTAAGCATTTTTTACTGCCATTGATTTTTAATGGAAACTGCCCTGCTGACGGGGTATTTGCGCAGTGCAACTGCCCTGCATGCGGGATGACTAGGGCAATGTCAAGGCTGCTTCACGGAGATATTTCTGGAGCGTACAATTTCAATAAACTGATTTTTATTGTGTTTTTTGTGATTGTTTCTCTGATTGTTATAAATTTAGTTAAGTCGGTCAAATACTATAAGAAAAATAGAATGGTTTATGGTTTTTGATGGCGAAGTCCAATCTAAATAAGATTCTTCAAGGGGAGGGAAAAAATTAAAATATCTATTCAAGAATAGTAACATACCGCAAGATTTATAAAGTTCTTTTATCTTCAATAAGGTATGGGAAACATGATTCAATTAAAAACAGAAGATATCATTGTGGGTGTTAAGTTACCCCCAGATATTACAAGTAAGGATAGATCTCAGAAAATTCTCAGTGACTCTGTCTTTAGAAAATCACATGGAATTAAAGGGATAGATTTTCATAGAATGCCTAAATCAAATAATGCAAATTGTGAGGAATTATATCTAAACAAAGGTCATACTGGGGCATTATATCTAAGAAATGGTCAGATTCAAGATACAGGATCTGAAGATGAATTATTAAGTTCTAAACCTATTGTTGTAGATTATACAGATGGCGGATTAGAATATCTTAAAGGATTTGTTAGACAAGGAACTGACAAGCCATCTTATGAGTGTAGATTGCAGGTTCCAAACACAAATTTAGAACTTATTTTTTACCATCCTGTTAAAGACATGGATTTGGTAGCAAGAATCACAAAATAATTTTTCCCTTCCTTTTTTCTATTTAGACGTTCTCAAAAATTTCATATAACATCAAAATTAAACAAAGTCTCCGAAACCTTCGAAAATTTTAGAGTTTTGGGATTATTTAACTTATATTAATTTTGACCATATGAAATGTATATTTAGAAAAAAAGCAAGTCATTTTGTAGCTTTATTCCACATTTCGTTAAAAATGATTTTCATAGTATCAGCATGATCTTTAGATTTGATTTTAATTGCAGAGATTTCATATTGAAATATAATATGATATACATATTCGCCATAAATAAATATCCCTTCCTTTGATTTGTCAAATGCTTTCAAGAATTTAACCTCTGTTAATTTATCTTGAAGAATGGCTTTTGCTTCTTTTGAGTCTTCCAATATTTGTTTAATCTTGATTTGATTCTCAATTCTTTTCATTCTAAATTTTTCATGGTGATATCCTATTTTCTCAAGCGCATTTCCTTGACTCCCCATAACCAATAACTCTTTTGAATTATTTAGTATTTCATCAAATATTTTTATAAGTGCTTTTTTGCCTTGGAAAACTTCGGCTTGGGGTTTTTCTCCAATTTGATTATGCATATTTTCTAATTGAGGTAATAATCGAGAAATTGAATCTTTTTTTTCATCTAATAACACTAAAAGGGTTTTAGGAGAATTAGCGATAAAATTAGCCTTATTATCAACAATACAAGTACTGACTAAACCTAAATTTTTTAATCTTTCAAGTATATCATAAGTAGTGCTTCTTGGATAATTCGATAGTTCTGAAATCCTATTAGCAGTAGCTTTTGCTGTTTTTAGGCAAATAAGATATATATTTGCTTCTTTTTCAGATAAACCATAATTGAGTAATTCTTGTAGCATATCTTAGGTAAATGATAAATATTATATAAATTTTTCTATTGTCGTCGCTTTTCGATGGCAGGTATTTAAGTATGTTGATTAGTTGCTACTTATATATGGTAAATAAAAAAGTTGTGTTGGTGTCTGCAGGAATTTCAAGAAAGGAACATCCTCAATTTGAAAGATTTATGCCTATGACTGCTGTAGGATTACATTATATCAAGGCATATCTGGAAAAGAGTGGATATGATGTCAGAGTTGTAAACCAAACAAATGACGGATTAAGTAATCTTGAAACAGCTAGTGCTATAGATAAAAATAATCCGGATTTTGTATTATTTAATCAATTCTTCAACACAAGAAAAAGGATTAGAGAGGAAATTATTCCCAATTTAAACGGAAACTATGTAATTGGAACTGGAGGGCATGATGCAACATTTCATTCTCAAAAATTATCCTTGGATGAACTGGCGAGGCAGTATTCGCAATTTGATTTTATCTGGCAAGGTGAAGCAGAAACGGATCTATCTGGATTTTTAAAAAATTTTCAAAAGCAAAAAAAACCTTTAATAATAAAAAATTTGGAGAATAGACTTGAAAATCTAGATGAACTCCCAATATTAAAACACGATGACTCTGACTATTCTGGAGATGTAGGATTTTTATCAACTTCGAGAGGTTGTTTTCCACAAAAATTTTCTTGTGATTTTTGTACTACCGGAATGTTTTATCAAAATGGATGGAAATCAAGAAGTGTTGAACATGTAATTCCCGAACTTGAAAATCTCGCTCAAAATGGTAAAAAATATATTTTTGTAACGGATGATAATTTCTTAGGATTTTCTCAAAAAGGTATTAAAAGAGGAAATCAAATAATAGAATATGCTTCTCAATTAGGATTAAAATTAACGATAATGACTACAAAAGAACAGATACTTCTAGCAGATAAAGTGGGTTATCTTTCAAATTGGCAAGGCACAGTATTTAGAGCTCTTTTGGGAATTGAAAATGGATCAAGAGAATCAGCGATGAAATTAGGTAAATGCTCTGCAAGACATGATGCGAAATATTCAGAACATTGTCAAGAGGCGATTTCGGCATTGGATAATAATGGAATTGCATTATTTGGAGGATATATTAATTTTAATCCTGCATCTACAGTAGATGAATTACAACAAAGTGCAATATTTTTGAGGGATAATGGAAGAGAAGCTGCAAATTTTACAAATTTATGCCAAGGATTGAGATTTTATGAAGGGACAAGAATTTGTCAAACATATCCTGAACAAGCAGAAAATTATGAAGTAAGAGATGGAGAATTTTTTTACAAATTTCATAATCCAGAAGTACAAAGAGTTTATGAACATCTTGCAAAAATAAAAAAAATAGAAGATGGGTTAATGGGGAAAATAGATAGTTTAAATTATGAAATTACAAATTTAGTTTATTTAAATCAGATACAAGACACTGAATTAGGAAGGAAATATTTTGAAGTTGCAGAAAAAAGAAATCAATTAAATGCAAATTATTTTTTAGGTTTATGTTTTCAATCAAAGGAAGGAAAAAGATTGATTTCAAATCAAGATAAATTTCTAAAAAAATCAGAAATATTAGGGAACGAATATCAAAGAGTATATCAAGACATACGGAGAAATGTGGAACATAAATAAATTGCTCCTCTTTTTCTTTGTTAAGTAATCCGAAAATTTAAACTAATTTCAGTTAAACTTATTAAACTCGTTTTCGGTTACGAAGTTCCTACGGATTTCGTCCTAAAAGTTTAGTTCTTGACAATCAATTCTGCCTAAGGCAGACTATATGCCCTTAGGACTTGGAACCCCATATCTCTAAAAAGGAACTCATATTTTATTGAACTTAACATCAAATCCATGTTAGTCGCACCAACCCCTACGAGTGAGTATTAAGAATATAAGTGCGAATTTATTTGATAGAATAAGAAACACTGGGCGGAGTGGGGGGGGAAGTATGGCGGAAGAATTTTTTCCAAAATATATATAATATACAGAGAATTCCTAAAATTATGGAAAGTAGTAATATCTCAGAGATGTGTGTAAAATGTGCTGAATGTTGCAAAAGTTACCCTTCTGTTGAATTGTCTAAAAATGAAATTTATTCTTTGGAACAGGTAACAGGATTACATTTTGATAATTTCACAAACACCAAAGGTAAAGCGGTTGTTAAAGGATACTTTTTACAATCTCAAGAAAATGGTGATTGTGTTTTCTTAGATAAAGATAATGGGGTATATTCTTGTAAGGTATATGAAGCTAGACCAAGAATCTGCCAAGATTATCCATCAGAACCAAGACAAATAGAATTCTGTGATGCAAATAGAAAAAATTCTGAGTAATATTGTGATTAACATTGCGCTGTTATATTTTTCTGATAGGAAAGAGGATAGTGCAACGATTTTTGCGAAGCAAAAAAATCCCAAAGAGTTTTATTTTTGCCCTGTTTTTTCAACAATTAGTAGAAAGTCCACTTTAGCTGTTGCTCCCATAAGTTGGAAAGTAGGTTTAACATTTGGAATTGCCGCAAGAACTTCTCAATTAAGTTTATTTAAGAACTGCTCCAACTTATCCTGCATATTGTCACTCTTGACATCTATTCGATGGACTTTGTATCTCATTTTTTCTTTCATAAATCAGATATTAAGAATTATAATATTTAAAACTTTCTTTTGGGGCAAAAATAAAATTGAATATAACATCGTGAATCGCTGTTATACGTTTTTTCTGCAAGAAAAAAAGCCGAAGGCTCAGTTAAATTTTCACGTTAATAAATTTCTCCGTAGGAGACTATATGTGCGTGTATGAGAATTCAACTGCCAAAAAAAAGCTTTTTCCTGCTTTCTTTTCTTAATGGTTTCATAGTCATTGCACCTTTATATTTTTTTTCTTTTTTGAGGTAGGCTGTATCGACATCCGTCTATCCGTGCTTCATCGCACACTATGGTGAGTCGAAAGGCCCCCAATCGTAGCATCAATCTTTACAGATTAGCACATACTCGGGGTGCCTGTGCCTCACTCACACCTTTTGAGATGTGATTATCAATATATGGCTTATTGTATTTCAACATATGCCATAAGTAATAAATCATCTTTCTTGCTGTTGCTGTTATAGCAACATTTCTATGTTTTTTAGCATTTAACTTGTAAAAGTAACTTTGTATTTTGTTTGGCTTGTTTATTGCCACATTAGCACATTGGATGAATATCCATCTGAGCCATTTGCTTCCCTGTTTGGTTATTCTTCCAACGAAACACTTGTTGCCTGATTGGGAAATGGAAGGAACAATTCCAGCATAGCTGCAAAGTTGATAGGGTGTTTTAAATCTGTGTATGTCTCCTATCTCTGCAAGAATTATATATGCTGCAGTATCTCCCAAACCAGGCATTTTCCGAATTAGCCTGGCTTGTTTCTTAAACTGCTCAATTGATTTTGCTTTAGCTTTTATTTCATTTATTTCAAGATCCACATGATCAATCATCTTTAGGTAAGAATTTATCTTTTCATCGTTGAGTTTTTCTAGGAATACTCTTGACTTCTTGGCAAAGATATATTTTACTGGAATCTTAATGTTATTCTTATTTAATATTGCATGAATCTGATTTTTCAGGCTTGTCCTCATCTTCACATAGCTTTGCCTGTTGTCTTAATTTGTTCTAAAGAAGGCGAATTGGCAAAATCCTCTAAAGGTCAATTACTTTGTGGATAAAAGCACAAAAAATTTGGGTCGAACGAATTGAGCCGTTAAATCATGGTTAGGTTTAGTTGCGAAGCAATTGAAAAACTGTTTTTCTCTTTCTCGATTTAACGAAGGCACCTATCTAAAAGATTCAAGGTTTACCGACGGAGGAGGTAGTAAGAAAATTTTGGCTAACATCTATTAAACGAACATTCCCAAATTTAAGGGTATTGGCCTTGTATCATTAAATCTTCAATTGAAATAGGTTATTTGATATTTTGTATAACTCTCTAAAATTAGGCCCTTATCAACAATTTAACTTAGAAAAAGTAGGGTTCAAAGTAAAAAATAAGATTGAGTTTCTTTAATCTTGCGAAACAAGCATAATTAAAAAGTATGCGGGGGATGGGATTCGAACCCACGGACACACTAAGTGACAGGATAACTCATTTACATGTGAGTGCCACATTATTTTCTTAAGTCCTGCGCGTTTGACCAGACTTCGCTCTAAGGGTCATTAAACAAAAAGCTTAATGACGACCCCCGCAAATGTCTGGTGTTTCAGAGATAAAAGAAAAAACAGCAATATATAAACTTTACTACTAAACTACATATGCAGTTAATATAAGCTGTTGGAGCTTCAGAATGCCTATAGTTATCTTAAATTGATAGTATTTAATCAACTTTATACTTATACAAACTTAAGAAAGCTTTTAATCTTTTATGTAGTTCGTGAGTGTCAGCATAAATAACATCAAAGTATTTTTCTGTGTGGAACTTGTAAACATATTTATCAAATAAAGCTCTGAAAAAATAAAAGAGGGGTTTTTGCTGCCATCTTTCAGATATGTCTGTTTCTAATATTCCGTCAAATATGAGCAGAACATTGGCCTGGTTGATTCTTATCTTCCTGCCGTTTTTCAAGATAGTTACTTCCTTGACATTGTGGAACTGGGCCCTTAGCCTTACGGTATCTTTGTAAAACTCTTCCAGCCTTTTCCAGCCTTCTACAGTCCATGCTATCTCTTTACCCTGGGGAGTTAGATGCTCCATCTTCTTAGTAATCTCTTTTTCCATGCCTTTCTCTGTTATCCAGTCATCCACTTCCTTATAGAAACTTTCTATATCTAATGGTCCATTATAACTCAGCCTTAAATCATAAACAACTATTTTTTTTTCGACCATTTTACATAGACTACCTAATTTCGCTCAAATAAGTTAAGCGGTTTAATAATAAATCAATATGCAGTTGGAATTTTGAGAGTCAAAAAGCACCTGCACCCTATGCCATTTACACATGGAGGTACATCAAAATTGATGAGGCTCTGTAATAACCTTGTAATTAGTGTACACATTCAAAAATTTTTCTATCCTGTTGTATACATGATGAGTATCGTAAACAAGCCTTTGCTCAAACCTTTCAGTGTAAACTCTGTAAACAAATTTGTCATACAATGTTCTTAAAAACAAAAAGAATGGGTTATTATCCCATTTATGAAAATAATCGAATTCTATCATGCCATCAATATATATTATAACTCTTGCGTTATCTATTTTTACCTTCTTTTTATCTTTTACTGCTTCTGTCTTGATCATATTACTTGCTAAAATTCTAACCTTGATTATCTGCCTTGCGTAGTCTGATATAACTTTCCAAGGTGATATCTGCCATTCTATATGTTTTCCTGTTTTAGTATTTTGCTCAAAATCCTTTTCATGCCTTATATCAAAGCCTTTTTCTTTAATCAATGCTGTTATTAATTTGATAAGGGCATTAAACTCTAAAGGGCCTTTATAATCCAGCTTTAAATGATCCACAACTATCCGTAATTCACTCATTTGAGATAACCCTCTTTTTTAAATTATAATCTAATTTGCCAATAAATCTTTTCCATTAGCAATATAATCTATAACAATTATTTGTGTGTTTTTTGGTTTTGTTTTTTGATTATTTTTTAATGTTTAAAGATTTTGATTAATGAAAATCAAAACAATCAAGTTCATAAATAATTATGCTCCTGTTTGTTTTTTTATGAATTGTTTTTGTCGGTGTTTTTTATTATTGGCTATTTTTATTGATTTTACTTATTTAATGGACTCCTGCAAAGTACCTATGTTCATATTGCTCAGCTTCCATTTTCAGCCTTTGCATTATTACGTTTCTTAATTTTCCAGTTACCTTATAATGCATTTCATCCCACCATATTGCACCTATTTTTTTGAAAACAACATATTTATGATAAAATTCCCTTAATCTGACATAAAAAGTATTATCCTCCCATTTGCCTTCATAATCTGCATTAACATCTCCCATAATCTGTATCCATATCCTCCCCTTTGTAAATATTTTTTTACTGCCGTCCTTCATCTTTACCTCTACCTCCCGGGTGTCATAAGTGTGTATAAACATATCTACCTTGTATTGATAATAGTCTTCTACTTTCTTAGTTGCTATATATCCAATCTGCTTTTCTCCTCCGAAAGGAGTTGGCTTGTGCTTGTAAAAGACCTCATTAAATTTAAATTTCTGGTTTCTAAAGAAATCCGCTATGGTATTATACAGGTCATCCCAATCCCAAACTCCCTTGTATTGGATATATGCGTCTGGTACACTATCAACTTTTACCATAAAATCCCTCTTTGTTAAAATAATTTATTAGTTAGTTGGTTTATAAAATTTTCGTTAATATTGCCTGATACCATTAGATAAGCTACAAGAGCTCCAGCGGAAAACTGGATTATCCATCAGATAATGTTTTAAGTTCCTTGCAGCCTTACGAAGTCATAAAAAGGAGATCAAGGGTTTGTGGGAATTTGGCTTCCGCTCCAAACAAATGGAGGCTTGTTTTAACTTAATTGTGCATATTATAAAAAAGAACTAAACCTGCTCTTTAGAGCATTCAGTGCAGAGCAGAGAATCTTTAACTTTTTTTATTTCTTCAGAATAGTTTCCGCATGCCTGGCAGACTCCTTCCTCAGGTATTATCCTGTTTATAGGCTTTTTTTTTTCTTCTCGTACCTCAAATTTTTCAACCAGTAAGTCGAATAATTGCGGCTGGATTTTTAAAATATCTTTTAATGTCAATAAGCCAATCATTGCATTGTTGTTTACAACAGGCAAATGCCTTATATTCAA
>JADHVE010000013.1 GCA_016784195.1 Candidatus Woesearchaeota archaeon
CCCCTTACTGCTAAAATCCCGCCAAGCACCCTAGGGTGGGTTGTCTTAACACGCCCATCCAGAATTTCCTCCTGACCTGTATAATCAGAGATTAAAGTAACAGGTACTTTGTTCTTTTTCAGTAAAGAGGCTGTTCCCCCTGTTGACAAAATTTCTATATCTGATTTTTTAAGCGTTTTAGCAAATTCCACTATTCCTTCTTTGTCAGAAACTGAAATCAACGCAGTCTTTATCTTTGACATTTTAATTAACCTATTCTCATTTTTTTTACTTGATGAGGTGCTTTTCCTTGTCCTGCTGCCCCTTCCATTTCTGGAATTGAGCTGTTTTCATTTCAATTAAATGTGCTGTTTTCTCAGCTTTTAGTTTTGCCTCCTCAACATTGTCTCCAGTGGCAAGGACTAATCCCATTCTTCTATCTACATGGGCCTCTGGCTTTCCAAATAACATAAAACTTATCCCTTTTGTATCAAATGCCTTAAATAAGTTGCCAAATCCTGCATCCCAGCCTTCATACGGACTTAACACCACATGTGTTGCACCTGGTTTAAGCATAGGTACAGAATTATAACCCAACCTTTCTTCAGTTGGTATGGGCAAGCCTGTGACTGCCCTGACATGAAGGGCAGCTTGAGAATACCCGAGTTGATGTGTCACAAAAGTCACCATACCTGTGTCATGAGGTCTTGGTGAACATTCATTGCCATAAACCTTATCGCCTTTGACAAAAAGTTCACATCCAAAAAGACCTTGGCCGCCAAGAGCTCCGGTTATTTTCTTTGCAGCCTCATAAATTCCTTTTTCAGCTTTTTCACTTACTTCAGCAGCTTGCCAGCTTGAATGGTAATCTCCCCCCCTAGTTTGGTAATGGCCTACTGGTCTTGGAAATGAGGTGGTTATCTTACCATCCTCATTATAATGCCTCACTGCAAGCTCAGTAACCTCTATATCAAAAGGTATATGCTCTTCGATAATCATCTTCTCTCCTGATCCCCTGGCTTCATTCTTTGCTTTTTCAAACGCTTTCTCTACATCTTCAGGGCCTTTTACAAAACTTGATCCATGGCCGGAACTATCCATTATGGCCTTTACCCAGCAGGGATAACCTAATTTTTCACATGAATCTTTCATCTCATCCAGTGTTGAGGCATAGTAATACTTTGATGTTTCAACACCTGCATTTTTAATCAACTCCCTTATTCTTTCTCTATGCATTGCAATGTATGTTGCTTTGGCATTTGGAATTATGCTATATCCTTCCTTCTCAAGATCAAATAACATATCCAGATTTATTGCCTCGATCTCTGGGACTATATAATCCGGATTTTCTTTCTCAATAACTGACCTTAGAAATCCAGCGTCTTTCATATTGCCTGAGTACCACTTATGAGAAACCTGGTGGCCTGGGGCGTCCATATAACGATCAACGCCTATTGTATAAAAGCCCATTCTTTGAGCTTCAATGATAATTTCCTTTCCTAATTCTCCTGAACCAAGCAGCATTATTTTTGCAGCTTTACTCGAGGTTTGTGAAAACAATTCATTTCTCATTTTACAACACCTAAATCCGGTTATTGGTTATTTTAACTTTCCTACCTTTAACTTTTAATTTATTTTCAGCAAATAACTCAATACCTTTAATTAAAATTTCCTGCTCTGATTTTTGGACCCTCTCTTTTAAAGTTTCAGCTGTATCGTCATCTTCAACATCTACAGTTTTCTGTAAAATTATAGGACCTGTGTCAGAGCCTTCATCAATAAAAATCAAACTACATCCAGTTATCTTACACCCTCTTTTAATGACTTCTTCATGCACATTCAAATCCCTCCTGCCTGAATAAGCAGGTAATAATGAAGGGTGGATATTCATGACCCTATTCTCATATTTTTTAACAAACCACTTGCTTATTAAATTCATATAGCCAATAAGTAATACCAAATCAACTTTTTCTTCCTGTAAGATTTTATGTATTTCTTTATCATATTCTTCTTTTTCCTTTCCTTTTGGGTCAAGAAATATTGCTTTTATATTATATTTTTTTGCCGTATCCAAAGCATAAGCATTCTTTTTGTCAGAAATAACAACTGCAATTTCAGCATTTAATTTTTTAGCCTCTATAGCATCGATTATAGCCGGCATATCTGTGCCTTTTGTAGATGCCAAGACTCCTAACCTTATCATTTTAAGCATTAAGCAGAGCAAGGTTTTTGTTTATAAAGTTTTTGGGCAATTTTTGGTTAGAACTTTATAGAAACCTTTACTTTCCTGTCAATTTCATCGCAATTAAGATATTATCCAGCAGCATTGCAATTGTCATTGGACCAACACCTTTAGGTACAGGCGTTATGTAGCCTGCAACTTCTTTTACTGCTTCAAAATCAACATCTCCCTCTAGCCCCTTAAGGGTTCTGTTAATCCCTACATCAATTACAACAGCGCCTTTTTTAACCATATTTTTCTTTATCAATTTTGCCTTTCCTGCTGCTGCTACTAGAATATCTGCATTTTTTGTATGTTCTCTTAAATCTTCAGTTTTTGAATGGCAGATAGTTACAGTAGCATGCTCCTGCAGCAGCAATAAAGAAACAGGCTTGCCTACAATTTTGCTTCTCCCCACAATAACTGCATTTTTTCCCTTTATTTCAATGCCTGTTGATTTTATCAATTCCATGCAGGCTCTTGCAGTAGCAGGCACAATCATGTTGTTATCATTAATCAGATTGCCTAAATTTACCGGGGTAAATCCATCTACATCCTTATGCGGCAGCACAGAATCAACAATCAGATTTTCATTCATATGATCTGGCAGGGGCAGCTGAACAATAATCCCGTGTATGCTCTGTTTTTGGTTCAAATCATCTATAAGCTTTAACAAATCCTCTTCTTTAATATCTTCGCTTAAGTCATACCTCTCACACTGAAAGCCCATTTCCTTGCTTTTCTTCTCTTTTAAGCCCACATAAATTTCAGAAGCAGGGTTATCACCAACTATGACAATAGCCAATCCAGGCCTTTTTTTGGAATCTTTGATTCTATTCTTTACATCTTCCAGTATTTTTTCAGAAAGTTTTGTCCCGTCAATAATTTCCGCAGTCATTTTAAAATTAATCTTTAATTGATTGTTTTTAAATTTGTTTTACCATTAGGTGCTTTTACACACACTCAATTATTGGTGTTCTTATTAGTTTTGTTCTTTGATCAATTTTTTAATTATAATTTTTAATAATAAACTGAACAAAACCACATTCACAAATAATTGTGCTTCTGTTTGTGCACTATGGGCTGTTCTTATTTAATGGAATTTTTTTATCTTAAAATATCAAAGTCAGGATATAGGGGATAATTGCTGCACAGCTCTAATATCTCTCCTCTTACCATGGAAATCACTTTTTTGTCCTCATACTTATTAATAACTTTTGCAATACATTTTCCAATAACTTTCATATCACTCTCTTTAAATCCTCTTGTTGTAACAGCTGGAGTCCCAATTCTGATTCCGGAAGGATTGAAAGGGCTTGCAGGCTCAAAAGGAATTGTGTTTTTGTTTGAGTAAATTCCTGCCTCTTCCAGAGCATTCTGGACGTCTTTTCCCTTGCCTTCTAAGCCTTTTGTGTTTAATTTTATCAATATCAAATGGTTGTCTGTTCCGCCTGTAACTAAGTCTATGCCATTCTCCATTAATGAATCTGCCAAAGCTGAAGCATTCTTTACAATCTGTTTCGTATATTCTCCATACTCCGGCTGTAAAGCCTCTTTGAATGCTACTGCCTTTGCTGCATTTACATGATCGTGCGGCCCACCTTGAAGGCCTGGAAAGACTGCTTTGTCAATTGCCTGGGCAAGCTCTTCCTTGCACATTATCATTGCTCCTCTTGGGCCCCGCAAAGTTTTATGAGTTGTAGTTGTAACAACATCACAATAAGGTATTGGGCTTTCGTGAACACCTGTAGCGCATAACCCAGCAATATGTGCAATATCTGCCATATGGTAGGCATTAACTTCGTCTGCAATTTCTTTAAAAGCTTTAAAGTCAATTTTTCTCGGATAAGCTGTTAATCCAGATAAAATTAATTTTGGCTTTTCCTTTACCGCTATTTTTTTTATCTCATCATAATCCAGTAATTCAGTCTCTTTGTCAACATTATAATGAAAGCATTTGTAGAATTTTCCTGAGAAATTTACAGAACTTCCGTGGGTTAAATGCCCTCCGCAGTTCAAGTCAAGCCCCATAAACTTATCTCCCAAATTCAACAAAGCAAAGAAAACAGCCATGTTAGCAGGGCTGCCTGAATAAGGCTGGACATTAACATGCTCACATTTGAATAATTTTTTTGCCCTTGCTATAGCCAAGTCTTCAATAATATCAGCAATCTCATTTCCACCATAATATCTCTTATGGGGATAGCCTTCAGAGTATTTGTTTGTAAAAACAGTAGCATAAGCCTGCAAAACAGCTTTGCTAACAAAATTTTCAGAAGGAATTAACTCAACACCATCTCTTATTCTTGAGACTTCTTTTTTTATAGCCTCATAAACCTCAGAATCAGCCTTTTCAATACTGTCCATCATAGCCATAATACCACCCTTTAATTGACAATAAAGTGAAATCTGAATTTGTTTATATAGTTTTTGTATTGGTTTTATTACTTTTTTTGTATTATTAAAATCAATGGATTAGATTTTAAAATTATCCATATCTAAGTTTAAGAATACATAAACTAGAAGCCATAGCTAATTCGATTGATATAGTCAGAATGAGGGGATAACTACTAATCCCTATTCCATAAGTTATCCATAGGGAGAGACCCACCATATATATCGCCGTCCACACTATTGAAATATCCTTGGTTGATTTAGTTTTCCAAGCTTTGATTATTTGAGGTAATAAAGACATTGCTACAATAATTCCTGCTAAGTATCCAATAATCTCAATATTCACCATTTTAATCAATAATAATGAATTTTATTTTTATATCTTTCTAAATTCCTTTATCTTTTAAAATAACCAAAAAGCAAAATATTTATAATCTTCAAATCAGATTATCATGATATGAATTTTAAACTACAGGAATTCAGCAAAAAGAGGAATTTTAAGGAGTTTGTTCTTGGCGGAGATATCGGAGGAACAAATACCAGCTTAGTTGTTGCAGGTGTTAAAAATAAAAAGCCGGAATTATTATTCTCCCTGCATTACGAAACAAAGAAATTAAAAAACCTGCAGACAGCAATAAACCATATATTAAATTTTGCAAAAGAAAAATATAATATTAAAATTAAAAAAGCATGTTTGGCAGTAGCAGGAGTTATTCTAAATAATCATTATGCAGAGCTGAACAATATAAGATGGAACATAGACACTAAAATAATCCTGAAAAAAACAGGATTAAAAAAAATTACATTGATAAATGATTTTGAGGCTGTTGCTTATGCTGTCAATATTTTATCAAAAAAAGATTTAATCAGGTTAAATAAAATAAAACCGGAAAAAAATAAGGTTAAATCTGTTATTGGTGCCGGAACTGGTTTAGGCAAAACAATATTATACTTTGATAAACACTCTGATTCTTATTTAACTTTGCCTACAGAAGGAGGGCATGAAGATTTTCCCTCGCAAAATAATGAAGAACTGGAATTGGTAAAACATATTCAAAAATCAGAAAAAACAAAAAAACCAGTAAGTTATGAAATGTTATTGTCCGGGGATGGTTTAGCAAGAATATACTCCTTTGTAAAGAAAAAATTGGGTAAAACAAAAATTACAAAGATAATTGACAATTCAAAAGAAAAATCAATATTAATATCAAAATACAGAAAAAAAGACAGGATATGCAAAAAAACATTTCAAATATTTACAAAAATATATGCAAAAGCATGTAAAAACTTTTCTTTAACAACTTTATGTTTTGGTGGATTGTACATTGCAGGAGGCATAGCAATGAAAAATTCAGATATTTTTAATAAAGAATTTATTTCCGAATTTCAAAATAATCCTGTTTTTTCTAAAATACTTAAAAAAATACCAATCTTTATAATAAAGGATTATGATGTTAGCTTGTATGGGAGTATTTTTGCCGCTGCCTTATAATAGCTTAAAGTTAAGTGGAGTTTTGCTATAAAGATGGAGTTTAAGAAAATAATTGACATAACAAAAACAATTTCTGAAGATACAGTAGTATATCCTGGAGATCCAGTTGCAAAACTAAAAGAAATTAAAAATCCTGGCGGGGTGATATTAACAAAAATTAGCATGGGGTCTCATACAGGAACTCACCTGGATATGCCTAAACATATGCTTCAGGATGGTAAAAGCTTAGATTCTCTTAACCTCAATGATGTTATTGGAGAATGTGTTGTTTTGGATTTTACAAATATCGACAAAAAAATATCTCCAGAGGATATAAAAAATAAAGACCTAAAGCCAATTGTTTTGATAAAAACAAAAAACAGTTATGATAACAAATTCAATAAAAATTCTATATACCTTAATCAAGATGTTACAAACTATTTAATTTCAAAAAAAATAACTACCTTGGGGGTAGATAGTTTTAGTGTCGATCAGTTTGGTTCGAAAACACACCCTAACCACCATCTATTGCTTAAAGAAAACATAGTTATCTTTGAAAATCTTGATTTGTCCATGGTTAAAGAAGGCAAATATTTTTTTATTGGGCTGCCCTTAAAAATAAAAGGAAGTGATGGGGCTCCTGCAAGAATTGTACTATTAGAACACAAATAAGAGTTTATTCTACTCTAATAATCTCTTTTGCCATAACAATAATATTCAAAGGAACATCATGCTCTTCTTCTGGAATCTTTTCAATAATCTGAAACTTATAAGCTAAACCTATTTTCACTGTATCTTCATTAATTGTTTTCAAGAATCGGTCGTAATAGCCGTAGCCATATCCTATCCTATGCCCGTTTTTGTCAAAAGCAATTCCCGGAACAATTATTAAATCCAGTTTGCCTTTATCAACCCCCTTGATGTATTTTTCTTTTGGCTCAAGAATTCCGAAAGATCTCGGTTCTAATTCCGTAAAATCCTTTAATTTTGATAAAAATATTCTTGGTTTACCTCTCATTGTATAAGGCACAATAATGTTCTTTTCTTCTGCTTTTAACAGCTCTTTTATTATTTCGTGAGTGTCAACCTCATTATTGACAGATACATAGAACAAGATATTTTTTGCTTTTTGAAATTCTTCTAATGCTTTCAAATTACCAATTATCTTTTTGCTTTTTTCTTTTACTTCTTGCTCTGTCAAGGAGTTTCTTTTTTTTATTATCTGTTTTTTTAGTGTTTGTTTCATTTCAGTATTCTCTGCATATGCCTGACTCTTTTCTCAACCAACTCTTTTGTTCCGATATCCGGCCTATGATCTACATTACCTTTTATTTCATTAACAGCATTTTCTGCAGTTTTCTCAGCTTCCTCTAGAGTATCTGCAATCCCCACAACACCTATTGCCCGAGAAGAGGTCATATAGATTCCATCTTCTTTTTCATCAACCGCTGCATAATAAATCTTGGCATTTCCAACATCTCCTATCTCCACCTTGCCAGATTCTCCCTGGTTTAAAGGGTCATCTTTTGATAATCCATAGCCTTTAGGAACAGCATATTTGCAGACAGTTGCCTTTTTCTCAAGCTCAATATTCATATCTGCAAGAGTTCCTTCAACAATCGCTTTGCAAATATCAACAAAATCAGTTTTCAGCAACGGCAGAGTATTCATTGCTTCCGGGTCTCCAAATCTTGCGTTGTATTCAATTAATTTGAGTCCACCTTTTGTTATAATAAATCCTCCATACATAACGCCTTTGTAATACTCGCCAGTTTCTTTATAGATAGCTTCTGCAACTTTTTGTGTAATAGCCATAGCATCATCCATATCTTTTTGAGTCATAAAAGGAAGTAGATGATTGCTATCTGAGTAAGAGCCCATGCCTCCAGTATTAGGCCCTTTATCACCCGCAAATCTTCTTTTATGATCCTGCACTGGAGGAGTTGCTGCAACTGTCTTACCATCTGTTAAGCACTGCAAGGAAAATTCTTCACCTTCTAATTTTTCCTCTACAACCACACTTGGATGAGATTTTAAAACCTCTTCACAATAAGCCAGTGCATCTTCTTTTGTTTGAAAATGATCTCCTTGTACCTTAACTCCTTTCCCCCCCGTTAACCCATCTGGTTTTATAACAATTCCATCCAGCTCTTCTAAAAATTCCTCAATACCATCCAAACTTTCAAAAACCTCAAATTTCGGATTTCCGTCAATATTATATTTCTTTAATAACAGCCTTGTAAATGATTTAGAGGTTTCTAACCTGGCTAAATTTTTACTTGGGCCAACACATGGGATGTTGATTTCATTCAGAGCATCAACAACTCCATTGTGTAAGGGATCTTCCGGACCTACAAAAACAAATTCAATATTATTTGCTTTTGCAAAATTCTTGATTTCCTCCAGATTATCATAGCTTCCAAGATGAAAATCTTCTGAAATTTTAGCTATGCCTGGATTTTTTGATTTCATATAAGAAAAGAGTCTTGCTTTATCGTTTTTCATTATTGTTTCTGCTATGGCATGCTCGCGAGCACCGTTTCCAACCAGAAGAATATTTGTCATTCATACCACCCAAAATAAAAGATTAAAGAATGGTTTATATTTTTTGTGGTTTATCTTTTAGTTTTAAACATATTATTAATTTTTGTTTAATCAAATTTGAAAGTATTGGTAACTTTTTATTAAAACAAACCATTAAGTGCCTCTTCATTATACCCCACATAAATTTATATAATTTATATAAAAATCAAAAAATAAAAAGAAAGTTTTAAATATCTCCCCAAATAAATGATATATGTAAGGGGTTTTATCTCATGTCTGGCGAAGTGAAAGATGAATGTGGCATAGCCGCTGTTTATATCAAGGAGAATGGAGATTCTGCAAACAGGGCGTTATTCTACTTATACAAAATTCTATTAAATCTGCAAAACCGAGGACAATTAAGCGCAGGCATTACGACCTATGATCCTAAAAGAAAGCAGTTATTAGATACATATAAAAACTTAGGGCCTGTTAACGAAGTGTTTAGGACAAGCAGCAAGCTGAAAAGCATTCAGATATTCAAAAGATATGCTGGAAATAAGGGCATAGGGCATGTAAGGTATGCTACTTCAGGGAGTGAAGCAAGAAGTCTGGCCCAGCCTTTTGAAAGGCACCATGGAAGAAAATGGAAGTGGTTTTCGTTTTGCTTCAACGGCAATTTAGCAAATTTCCAGGAGTTAAAAAATAATTTGCTCCAAAAAACAGACTATCATATAATTCACGATACAGATACAGAAATAATTATGCATTATATTGCAAGGGAAATTCACAGAAACAAATTTAAGCCGAATTTATTTAATACTTTTTCAAATTTAAGCAAGAAATTTGACGGATGCTATAATCTGGCTTTTATAAATGCGCAGGGTGAGATGGCAATATTACGTGATCCTTATGGGTTCAGGCCTTTATGCTACGGCAAATTTGAAGATACATTCTTGGCTGCTTCTGAAAGCAATGCATTAACTAATTGCGGCATTACAGATCATAAAGATCTAAATCCTGGAGAAATGATCACCATCAATAATGGAGATATTAACATCAAAAGATTTGCAAAAAACAAAAAAACAGCCCATTGTATGTTCGAATGGGTTTATTTTTCAAATGTCAGCTCTGTTTTAGACGGCAAATCTGTTTATATTACAAGGACTAATCTAGGCAGGGAATTGGCAAAACTAGAGACAGAAGACATTAACCACGAGCATGTATTAGTCCCAGTACCAGATACAGCAAAAGCAGCAGGAGACTCAATGGCTTACGAGCTCGGAATACCTTCAAAAGAAGGCTTGATGAGAAACAGGTTTGTTGGACGAACATTCATAGAAGGAAGCTCAAGACAGGACCGGGTTCAAAATAAATATACAGCATTAACAGAAATTTTGAAAGATAAGAAAGTTATTTTAGTTGATGACAGCGTTGTTAGGGGAACAACTATCAAGCAGATTATCAAGTATCTGAAGAAAGAAGGCAAAGCAAAGGAAGTCCATCTAAGGGTTTCTTGCCCCCCTATACGCGGACCTTGTTTTTACGGCATTGACATGCCAACTGTTTCTGAATTACTAGTTCCTTCATATGAGGGCGAGCCTGTCAATGAAGACATTTCTGAAAAAACATGCGCTAAAATAGCAAAAGATGTAGGAGCTGATTCACTGATTTACCAGACAATTCCTGGCTTAATAAAGTCAATCGGTCTTCCAAAAAACAAATTATGCATGGCCTGTCTGAATGGAGAATACCCCACACCCTGCGGCAAAATACTCTTTAAAAAAGCTTGGGACAATTTCAGAAAAGGCGAAAAAAAGGAATTAAGTTGTTGAACCAAGCAAGTAAAATCATTTTTTATTTATAACGACTTAATCTTTATATCTTGTTCAATCTACCTAAAAGTATCAGCAACAGCTGCACTCATCGACGCTGGAAAAGTGACTATCACAACTCTTTTGAAAGATATGAGCCATTCTGCTCCCACCCACGTAGTTATCTGGATTATTGTCAGTAAAAAAGCCACAACAATAAACGAAACCAGATAAGTTGAAATAACTCTTTTAAGGTATTCCCCTACATGTTTTCTTAAGTGGCGATGGTGCGTATAGTAATTATAATAAATAAAAGCAGAAATAAACAATAACGATACTGTAAGAATCATAATAATATTTGGCAATGGCAGCGTCTCCCCTAAATGCCATGTTTCTTCTGTAAAGCCGACTGGAATAGCCAGGATTGCAGCTCCAACCATGATTTGCAAAAGGTCTCTTGGATGAAATTCAACAACTAAGGGAGAAATTATCCTGCTAAGCTTGCTTTTTTCACCATGGATGGCTGTAGTTTCTTTTAATTTCCCTGCTTTAAACCCTATTTTTGTTTTAATGTTTTTAGGCATTTTATCCTAAGTGCATATTAAATCCAGTTTCTCTTCATCCTTTGCCTGCTTTATCTCTAAAGCAATCCTCTCACCATAACTTATTGAATCTCCATATAGATAGCCTGAATATGGGGTAAACATTGTTCCAGGGCTTCCTGGAATTCGCATAGAAACATCAAAAATCACAATATCTTCTTTACCTTCTTCTGCAACTACAGCACCCTGCAAAGCAAACGGCCCTATAATTCCGGGCTTATTTTCTTTTTTAGCTGTATCTACAAATTTTTCACCAATATCAAATATTTTTTCCAGTATAGATTCTTTTGTTGTAACCGCTATGTGCCCTGTTTCTATCAATTTTGGTTTTAAATATTTCAAAACCTCTATTTGCTGGGTAGCAGGCAGCCTTAACAAGCCATCCAGATTAGTCTGCCTTCTCGTGTCTGTTCCCATCAGTTCCAGCTCATCTGTCAAAGGGCTGTAGAAATAATTTAAATTAACCTGAGCCCCTACAATATATTCTTCAATTACTGCCTTATCTAAATCCTCTTTTTTTATTGTTTTATTTTTTATTAACTCATCTGATCTTTTTACATACTCTTCATGATTATTGCAAAAGAAAAATGCCCTTTCATAGCCTCTTTTCGCTTCTGCAACTTTAACAAGGACCATCCTATCTATCTCTTCTGGTTTATTAAATATTTTAGGAATTCTAATTCCTGCTTTTTTCAATAAGTAGTACTGGTTTTTTGGAACATCCCTCTCTTCAAGCTTTAACATTGTCCTTGTCCCAAAAATAGGGACTTCAAAATTCTTCTCTATTTTTTTAAAATCACAATAGACCCAGAAATACCTGTTATGTATGAATATTGTATTTAATTCCTGTAGTTTTTTTTGGACATCCTTTTTAACAATATCTGAGAATTTATCAACCAAAATAATTTCATCAATAACTCCTTTGCCGTCCCTGGTCTTGTAATATTTTGCATACGTTTTTTCCCTGCCCTTCTGACATACTGCTACTGTCCTGAACCCGTATTTTTTTGCTCCCCTGCAGACATCCAAAGCAGAATGCCCCCCTAAAACACCAATAGACAGATTAGTCTTATCATACTTTTCAAGTATTGTTTTTATCTTTTCCTGATTTATAGTTTTAAACATACTCATTTTACCCCAAATATACCTTTAAGCCAGTTTACCATTCTTTGGATCATATTTAATTCTTTCTTTTCTTCCTTTTGTTCCACTGGTTTTACCTCTATCTCGTTCTTTTGTTGGTTTTCTTCAATTTTTTTTGATTCTTCTGCTATCCTTTCTTTTTCCTCTTTTATCTCTTCTTTTACTTCAGGCTTTTTTTCTTCCTCAACTTCATTCTTTTCTTCCTTAACTTCAGGCTTTGTATTGATAATATACTCCTGGCCTTTCAAATCATGCTCAGGGTAATCCCTTAATATATTTGCTATTTCTCTTGTTGCTTCTGCATTATAACCTGCTACAACAATCTGGACATTATTGTTATGCTGGTATATTCTTATAAATGCTTTTCCTTCTGTTAAATCCTCATCACAAGGCACTGGATCATCCATTATTTCTGCTGTTATCCTATTATAGCAGGGGCTTCCAATTGAAATTATATTCTGTTCTTCATACTCAATCTCAGATTCCAGTTTGCTGATCCCCAAAGCATTTCCGAATTGCGCCAGGGACAAAGCAATCTGTGTTTGCGCCAATGCGTCTGTTCCAGGCCCTTCGTCTGCAATGGCTATAATCACATCTAAATCATTTCCTTTTACATAAAAACTGGGATAATCAGATAAATCAGAAGCATAAACATAGCTGGTTAAGAATAAAAAAGATATAATCAAAATTATTGTTTTTTTCATTGTATTTTTACCGACTATATTACACAATTTTAAGCCATTAAGTTCTGTTACACCTGCTCAACTATTTGAGTCTTTTTTTTAGTTTTGTTCTTTGTTTATTCTTTAGTGTATTAAAATTTTAATTGATAAAAATCAACACAACCAATTGCACACTTGTTGATATCCTGTTTGTGTTCTATTGGAAATCTTTTGATGGTTATTTTTTTAATATTGGTTTTTGTTTTATCAGATTTTTTATTATTGATTATTTTAAAATTAGTTTTATTATAAATTTTTATTGGATTATTTTTAACCTAAAACTTTGTTTAATTGATTTTTCCTTATAGCATTCTTAATCTCTAATGCAATTCTCCTTCCAGTAGACATTGGCTTATCGTACTTAAGCCAGGTATATGGAGAGCCGTGAGTATAAGGATTAGTGCCTGCTACGATTCTGGCTGAAATCTCAAAAACAGATATCTCCTCTTCAGGAGTCATGACTGTTTCCAGGCAGAAAGGCCCAAACAACCCTCTAGGAACCATTTTTTTGCTTTGCTTGACCACATTCTCGCCCATCTCTATAATCCTAGGTAAATAAGATTCTCTAACCACCAAAGGCATATTACCTACTATCACATAAGACGGATCAACCTTTTCTGCCGGAAGCGCAAGCTGGTCTCTTGAAGATATTCTTCCTAAACTGTCAACATTGCTTTCATATCTTTTATCAAAGCCCATTATTTCTATTTCGTTTGTCAAAGAAGAATGAAAATAATGGATATACATATGAACTCCCAGGATATATTCCTGGATGACATAATTTTTTTCATTAGGATGAAACTTAATCTTTTTGTTGAAGTCTCTCTCATTCTTTGCAATGAAATACCCTTTTCCTCCTTTTGCCCCGTGGAACTTAACAATAACCGATCTGTCAATGTCTTTTGGGCTTTTGAAGATTTTTGGAAGGGTTAGGCCAGAATTTTTCAGCCATTTCCTTTCTAAATCCCTGTCTTCCTCATATTTCAGGATTTTTTTATTTCCATAATAAGGAACATTGAATTTTTCCACATCGGCATGACCCATATAAGTTATAAAGGAAGCATGAGGTATGATAATTGCTTTTTTCTTGAGCAAAGTATCCTGTATTTTTGGAAATTCGTTATAGTCTTTTATAGTGATTATCTCATCAGCAACATTATACATCTTATAGGGTTTTTCTCTTCCTTTTATGCAGATGACTATTGTAGAAAAGCCTTCATCTTTCGCTCCTTTCAGTATTTGCAAAGCAGAATGAGACCCAATTGTTGCTATCTTATAATCGAGTAGAGCCATATAAGAATAAAAGATAAACAGTATTTAAAGCTTTTTGTTTTTCACCAATAAAATCTCTACTAAATAACCCTCAACCTAAATTAACTATCTTCAAACCAGCCATTACAAGAATTCCTAAAACAAGAAACAAAAACTGCATAAAAGACTTTGAAGCAGTACATTCTTTATGCAGCTCAGGTATCAAGTCAGAGCCGGCTATGTAAATAAAGCCCCCTGCGGTTAATGGAAGAAGAACCATCATGTAATTTTCAAGGTTTGATCCAAGAGATAGAGAGATTATCACTCCAATGACTGCCATTAAAGCAGAGAGAAAATTAAAGAACAAAGCTTTTATTTTTGACAAGCCAGCATGCAGCAAAACTCCAAAATCACCCATCTCCTGAGGTATCTCGTGTATTATGACTGCTATCGTAGTAGTAACCCCTAATGATGGAGATGCAAGGTAAGAGCCCCCGATTATCATACCATCAATCAGGTTATGCAGGCCATCGCCAATAATGTTTGTAAAAGCCATAGGATGGGGATGTTGCTTTGAAGTAGGGATATGGCAATGCCGCCAATGAACAAATTTTTCCAGAATAAAGAATATGAGAATTCCTAAAATCAAATACAGAGATATCTGAAGAGTAAAGCCATACTCTTCAACAGCTTCTGGAAGCAAATGCAGAAAAACCCCTCCAAACAAGGCGCCTGCAGAGAAGCTGACAAAAAATGACAGTACCTTCGCTAGGTTCTCTTTTTTTATCAATAAGGTAAGGATGCCAATAAGGGAAATAGCACTGACAATAAATACGCTTATCAAGCTGTTAAACCAAACACCCATTTTATATTTTTAAGGATAAGTTATATAAATAATTTGTTAATTTGATTTATTGAATATATTAATTACTACTGTAAAGTAGGATAAAATGAAAAGGTTTAAATACTCCTTCTGTTTACTTGGTGCTGGGTGGTATAAAATGAACTATACAGAAGAAAAAATCACAAATTCGTTTAGGTTAGCTAAGAATGACATAATGAAACTGCAAGATAAAATCACAGAACTTAGCCAAACTCAGGAAAGAATTATGGAGTTTATAAATAAAGTTAAACACAAAGAAGATAATTTCTACCAAAAGGTCAATAAACTACAGGCTGAAGCTCAAAAGCCAAAGACAATAAGAGTAGTCGGAAAAAGAGTTAAAAAGATAATTGTAGCTTCAAAAACAGGCAAGAATATTCATGAGCCAAACTGTCCGTTTGCAAAGAACATAAAGCCTAAAAGCCTTGTTGTTTTTCACTCAAAGAACAGTGCATTAAATGCAGGCTACAAAGCGTGCGAGTGCATGAAATCAATATAGATAACTTTTTATATTTGCTTTTCAATATAAGTAATAATGATCTTAAAAAAAAGAGCATGGGTCATTTCCATAGATATGGGTTACGGCCATCAAAGAGCAGCCTATCCGCTTAAAGATATAGCTTTCGAAAGAATAATAACAGCCAACAGCGACAAGATAATACCTGATAAGGAAAGAAGGATATGGCATAAGCTAAGACATTCTTATGAGCTTATTTCAAGGCTTAAGGAAATTCCATTTATCGGAAAGCTGGCTTTCGGCATTTATGATAGGTTTCAGTCAATTTCTCCGTTTTTTCCTTTCAGGGATTTATCAAAGCCTAATTTTGGCGTTATATATTTCAGAAGGCTGATATTAAAAAAAGGATTATGCAGAAGCCTCATAGATTATGTCAAAAAGAAAAATATTCCAATTATAGCAACGCATTTTATTCCTGCTCTAGCAGCCCACTATTTTGGATTAAAGAATGTTTATTGTGTTATCACAGATACAGATATCAACAGGGCATGGGTTCCTGACAAGCCTAAAAACTGCAGTATAAAGTATCTCGCTCCATGCAGGCACGTCGTTCTCAGATTAAAAGAATACGGAATTAAAGACAAGAACATAATCTTAACCGGATTTCCACTGCCTAAAGAAAATATCGGAGACAGATACCTTAATATCTTAAAGGAAGATCTGGGAGATCGGCTTCCAAACCTTGACCCTAAAAATATTTATCTTTCCAAGTATAAAGGAATTATAAAAAATCATTTAGGGAAAAATTTCAGGAAAAAAAGTTCCCATCCTTTAACCATAACCTACATTACTGGAGGTGCAGGAGCTGAAAAAGACATAGGAATAAAGATTGTAAACTCTTTGAAAGATAAAATAATAAAAAAACAGGTTATTGTAAACATTGTTGCAGGCACAAGATTGGATGTAAAGTCTTATTTCGAAGCCAACCTCGATGTAAAACTAAAAGATAAAGTAAGAATCCTCTTTGCACTTGATAAAAAAACCTATTTTTCTAGTTTAAATAACGTGCTGCGTGAAACAGACATATTGTGGACAAAGCCGAGCGAGCTTTCTTTTTATACTGCCTTAGGCCTTCCAATCATTATTGCCCCCCCTGTAGGAATGCACGAGAACTTCAATAGGGAATGGCTGCAGCATATTGGCTCTGGTTTCGTGCAGGAAAAGCCCGAATACATTAATGATTGGCTGTTTTACTGGCTTGAGAATGGAAGATTAGCCGAGGCTGCCTGGGAAGGCTTTACAGAAGCTCAAAGCTTAGGAGTATACAATATTGAGAAAGAGGTTTTTAAGAGATAGGTCTTTTTTATTGGCAATTTATTTATTGATTTTTTTTATTATCTAAACTTGCGGAAGGATTACAAAACCTAACAAGAATCTTTTTTCTGCGAAATCTTTATAAACTTTCATAAATTTTGTTTTATTATGGGAAAAACAATTGTCATTGTCGGAGGTCAATTTGGTGACGAAGGCAAGGGCAAAATAGTCGATTTCTTGACAGAAAAAGCAGATTTAGTTGCAAGATTCAACGGCGGGAATAATGCAGGACATACAGTTGTCATCAAAGATGATGTTTTTAAGTTTCATTTAATACCTTCTGGAATTATCCATAAGGATAAGCTGAACATTATGGGAAATGGAATGGTCATTGATCCTAAAGACATAGTTGGAGAAATTGAAGGCCTTGAGGAAAAAGGATATAATATTTCTGACAAAAATTTGGCCATTAGCGGAAACGCGCATGTTATCCTGGAAAAACACATTGAAGAGGACAAGGCTACAGGGGGAAAAATCGGAACAACCTCCAGGGGAATAGGTCCTTGCTACAAAGATAAGATTGCCAGAACTGGCTTAAGGATGATTGATTATGTTAAGGAAGACAATAAATATGCAAGAAAACTAAAGCCATTAGTAAAAGACACATCTTTAATGATTAATAGATACCTAGATGACAAAAAAAATATCCTTCTTGAAGGAGCGCAGGGAACTCTGTTAGACATAGACCATGGAACTTATCCGTTTGTAACAAGCTCCAATGTGATAGCAGGAGGAGCATGCACTGGCTTAGGTATAGGCCCTACAAAAATAAACAAAGTCATTGCAATCATGAAAGCCTACATCACAAGAGTTGGCTCTGGAGTTTTGATTACAGAACTAGGAAAAGAGGAGCAAACAAAAAATGAGGACAGCATAGACGAACTAAAAAAAACATTAGGCGAAGAAGGCTTATCTTATTTAAAGAGGAAAATACACAATAAGTCCAATGAAGGAGATGAATACAACCAGGGAAGATTATTAAGGTTTAATGGCATGGAATACGGCACAACAACCGGACGCCCAAGAAGATGCGGCTGGTTTGATGTTTTAATAGCAAAATATGCTGCAAGGGTTAATGGCTTAAATGCAGTTGTTATGACCAAACTAGATGTTTTGGATGACTTCAAAAAAATAAAACTCTGTGTAGCTTATGAGTATAAAGGAACAAGATTAACTGAATTCACAAATAATGTTAAAATTCTGGAGCAGTGCAGACCAATTTACGAAACAATGGAAGGATGGTGCAAGGACATAACTAAAGTTAAAGAATTCAAGGAACTTCCAAAAAACGCCCAAAAATACATTGAAAGAATCGAAGAATTAACCAAAATCCCTGTCTGTATCATTTCTGTCGGCCCTGAAAGAAACCAGACAATAATTCTAAGGAAAGAGGATTTGTTTTAGGAATTAAGAAAAAGAATTAATTTAATTCTATCTTCATATCAAGAAAAAAATAACCTTTATCAATTCCGCCTGTGAGCAAACCTTCCTCTTCTTGGTAATTGTTGCCCCCACACTCTTCCTTGAGGTCTTTTTCTGTCATCGACTTTAACTGTAAATACCCTTTTCAGATACGGCTTTTCTACTTTTTCAATAGAGAAATCGCGATATTCGTTTTGAAGCCTTGAAAAATTATCATAGTCATACTCACACAATAAGTTGATTACTTGTCCTTTTTCTCCTGCTCTCGCAGTTCTTCCAATCCTATGCACATAATCCTTAGGGTCTTTTGGAATCTCATAATTGTATATATGGGACACATTATCCACATGCAGTCCTCGTGCAGCTACATCAGTGCATACCAAAACACCAACTTTGGCTTGGTTGAATAATCCCATAGTCCTAGACCTTTTGTTTTGCGGCAAGCCCCCATGAATTGGGATAGCATCTATCTGATTAGCCTTAAGGTTTTTGACAACAAATTCAGTAGTTCTCCGGGTATTGCAGAAAACCATAACCAGCCCCGATTGTTCATCCTGCAAAAGATGCACAAGCAAAGATAATTTCATGTTTTTTGGAACATCATAATAGGCCTGCTTAAGCTTGCTCGGATCAACCTGTTTTTTGGCTGAAACTTCAGTTGGCTTAGCCATATACTTATTGGCTAGTGCTTTTATGCGTGACGAAAGTGTAGCAGAAAATAGCAATGTTTGCCGTTTAGACGGGCATGCCCGTATAATCTGCTCAACATCGTCTATAAATCCCATGTCCAGCATCCTGTCTGCTTCATCCAAAACAAGCATCTTTATTTTTGAAGTGTTAATCGTTTTACGCTGAAGATGATCTAACAGCCTGCCTGGAGTAGCTACCACCACATCTGCCCTTGGCAAATTATGAATCTGTGGATTGATAGAAACTCCACCGTAAATTGCAATAATATTCAGGCGTTTCTGGCTTGAAAGTTCGATTAAAGAATCCTTTACCTGCTCTGCAAGCTCTCTTGTAGGTGTTAATATCAATGCCTGTATCCCCGCCCGGGGAATTGACTGTTCTACAATACCGCAGCCAAATGCAAGCGTCTTTCCGGAGCCGGTTGCTGACTCGCCCATAACATCCTTGCCTTCTTTTATGAATGGTATGGATTTCGCCTGGATTTCAGTTGGCTGAGTAAATCCTAAATTTTTAATGGTTGTAATTGTATTTTGATCTAATCCAAAATTTTCAAATAAGTTCATTCTTTTCTACCTCATCAATATTATTTAGCACTCCCCTAGAAAAAGCGAAATGTTCACAAAACTGAGCAAGTGCCCTCTCATTAATAGTTAATGCTTTCTTGTTAATAGATGTTTTGATGTAGTATATAAATGTTTCTATTTGTTAACTACTATTTGGTGAATAGAACTACATCTTTTCAATAAAAATCTTACCCTTGTTAACTTTAATGACAATGTCTTCTTTTTCATTGAATTTTGCAATGTCATTTACCACTTTTGGCAAGACTATCTTATTAGACCTTATATCCAGGTTGGTTATTATCTGCTGCACGTTTTTTTCCGTAGTTGTAATCCCTAAATCCTCAAATATTTTTGTAGCCTCCGTATTCTTGTCTTTTTCCGTACGTTTTTTTGTTCTTTCATAAAGATATTTTGCGATTTTATCAGCAACATTGATTCCAGTAGCAGCGGTTATGCCCTGGAGCCCGGGGCTTAAGTTAGCCTCAATCACCTGGGGACCTTTAACCCCCTCTAAGATATCAACTGCACATATCTCAGCTCCTATGCTTTTTGCTGTATCAACAGCAATCTTTTTTGTATTAGCATCTAAGAGATAGGATTCTCCTTTACCTCCTGCATGGATATTTGCTCTTTTTTCTCCGACAACTGCTTTTCTTTTCATTGCTGCAACAACCTTGTCGCCTATAACTATTACCCTTATATCTACGCCTGAGGTTTCAACATATTCCTGCATAAGGAAAGGCTGCCTTAATGATTCCAGAGCATCCAGCATTGAAGAAGCTGAAGAAAAGCTGTCAGCAAACATTACTCCCTTGCCCTGGGTTCCCTGGGGAAACTTCAAAGTTATCGGGTAATTTACCTTTTCAAGAACCTTTTTTGCGCCTTCAACTGAGGAAGCTACATAAGTAGTGGGCATAGGTATCTTATAATGCTGCAATGCAAGATGGGTAAGTAATTTATCATGGCCGATTGTAAAAGCTTCTGGCTTTATGGGCATGTAGCAGGTATGGAATAATGATCCTGTGATTGACTGCAAAAGAGGAGCATACCTGAATGAGCCTTTGGCATACACACAATCATATTTAGACATAGCTTTTCCCTGATAGAGGACTTTAACTTCCCCTCCTCCTAGATTGACTTCAATCTCCTTCAAGTTTATACTATCAACTGTCTGGAAATATTTTTTCATCTCTTCAATCGTCCACTGACTGCTCTTGCTCCCCAATGAAATCAAAGCTGCTCTCATTTTTATTGGTTATTTTTTTGATTTATTTATTATTTGTTTCTTTTGAAGGATCAACTAAAAAGTTGCCTTTTTTTAATATATTGACTCCAATCAAAATTGGATATTTCATGTGTTTCCTGTTTGCCAGTGTAAACTGCTCTTTAAACTTTTTGCCTGCAAATTCAATTTCAGGAAAAACAACCGGCCTTAACCTGCTTCCATGAGCTGATTTAACAACGCTTGACCTTATTATAGGGCCTACTTTAAGTTTTAATGCTAAATTAATATCCAAAGAACTCCTTGTGGCTCCTGTATCTATCTTGGCTTTTATTGTACTCTTTTTCCCCTCTTTTGTTTCCAGTATGACCTCTTCTATAAGACCAACAATCACCTTTTTAGTCATTTGAATTCGTGTTGTAGAATCAGTTTATAAGGTTTTCTAAATTTTCCCAAACAGCTCAACAACCTTTTCTTTACCTAAAGCCAGAATAAAAGGAGCTAATTTAGGCCCTCTGTCTTTATCCAGCAAAACATTGTAGGCAGCCCTGAAAAAGTCAGTGTTCTTAATATCAATCTCTTTGCAGATTTCATAAAATTCTTCAAAAAGGCTTTTCTCATCAAAATCTTTTTTCCTTAAAGCTTCTGCAACTGCTCTTAATGCTTCTTTTTCCTTCCCATCTAACTCTAAGCCTTTTGGGGGTTCTTCCTGTACAGTAAATTTCATGTCTTCCGGAGCATACTTGTCCAGCCATATTTTTGCCTTATGCAGCCTTTCGAAAATTCTTTTATGCTCATCCTTGTTGTAATGGCCTGTCTTCTCTAAGCTTCTCACTGCGGCTTCCTCATTCACAGCCAACTGAGCTACCATAGCCGCATGGCTGAAGCTTATGCCTAATGGCTTTTCTGTTTTGCTTAAAATTGAAATTTCAAATAATCTTTTTTTATGCTGTTCTTCTTTCTTATTATCTAGTTTTATTTCATTAAGATAAATTTTCTGGTAAGTCTCAAACTCATCATAAATATTTGGCAGGTCTTTCCACGAAAAGCTTCTTGTAGTCATCAGTCTTTTGTTGTAAAACAGCTTCAGCAATTCAGGCGGAGCAACTTCCAGCCAGTCCTTCGGATAGACTACATTTCCAAGGGAAGCAGACATTTTTTGGTTGTCTATCATAATATGCTCATAAAAAATAGGAACAGGCATTGGAAATTCCAGAACCTTTTCAACTATCTCTCCATTTACCCACCATGCAGAGTTAGGAACTTGGTATTCTTTCCCAGCACCTTCGCTTACAATTTTCCATCTTGACCATTGCGCAGCCCATTCGCTTTTCCACAGCAGCTTTCCATTACCTTTCAAAGGATCATTTTCCCCTTTAAAGTTGCAGCCTTTTGCTGTTGTTGTTTCAAAATCATAGTCTTTGCAGGAATACTTCACGATTCCTTCTGAGAAATTTGTCACATGAGTAGTAACTATTTTTCCGCAGTTTTCACATATCGGCTTCCATGGGCTGAATCCTTTCTCAAGTTTTGATGTCCTGTATTTGTTTTGTATTTCCCGGACTTCTTCTGATCTTTCCAGGATTTTTTTGATGTACTTTTTGAAGCTGCCTTTCTTGTATTCTTCCCGCATGGAAAACTTTTCCATTTTTGCAGACAAGAACTCATCAATAACATTAAAATACTCTTCTTTGAAATGCTCTGCATAAGAGTCGTGGCAGCCATACTGATCTGGAACATCTGTTACAGGCATTCCCAGGTATTTTTCATATTCCTTTGGAACATTTTTTGGAACCTTTCTAAAAGGATCCATATCTTCTGCAACCCAAATAATCTTTGCCTTAACTTTAGCATCCTTCAATGCCCTGTAAACAGACTCTCCCCTTATGGTATCGCTTAATCTTCCAATATGCAAAACCCCTGATAGAGAAGCAGATGTTTTTACAGTATAAGTTTCCAACTTAGGTACTTTTTTATCACTATAATTAAATTTTTCTCTTGAAATTATCTGTTTTGCCAATTGGTCTGCCCAGAAAAGTTGCTCTTTGTTTTCCTTTTGCTCCATAATAGAAAATTGTTTTGTTGTTTTTTATAAAGATTTCTAAAAAAATTAGAAAAGCTTATTTTTGTTGAGCCATAGCTGTAACAATTTCCATAAAATCATATTCAGATGACGCAGCTATAGTGAATTGGATGCTGTTCTGAGGATTACTCCCCACATATGGCTTTCCGCCGCCATTTGGAGATATAACTAAGTTTCTTATGGAGCTATTTTCTTGAAAAAATTTGTCAAGATATCCATCAGGATTTCCCGGAAGAGCAAACCTGTTAGTTTCTTTCCAATCATGCTTTTTTAATCTATCAGCTGACCCATCCATACCTAAAATAATTTCCCTTTCTTCTGTACTATCTTTATGCTGGTAGATCCTCACTTCCAATTCTTGATTATTGTAGCTCATTTTTTATATTAATCCCTCCTGAATATTTTACAGTGTATAAATAAATATTTGAAAAAAAAATTCGTATGAGAATTTTAGTTTGGTTATTTCTCTTTAAACTCATCCATCAGATCAGTGTAATTGTAAAACTCACCTTGTAAAAATTCTTCCTTGTGTTTTTTGAACAGCTCTTTTTGTGCTTTATGATCTTTAAGCCTCATACCGCAAGATTTATATATTTATTATATAAACTTAATGTTATTATAGTAACAAATCAATTAATATCTTATAAAACAATAAGAATATAATAAATCCTTTAAAAATAACCTCTAACATCCCTCCACCCACAAAAGTTTATAATTATTTTATTTTTATTGAAATTTTAAAAAATAAAAAATAAAAAATAAAAAATAAACAAAAGATAAATCAAAAAATCATATTCAAATAATTGTGAATCTATAAAAAAAGAATTGGAAAATAAATTTAATGGTTAAAAATTAATAAAATGGTAACCACGAGTCATCTAGTAAAAAAATTATTGGAAAACAAGCCCTTTTTATTGGAAGGCCTAAGCAAAGGGATGATAAGCCATTCCAGCTTAGCAGAAGAGTTAAAGCCTAAAATAGAAGGGGAGTTAAACAAGAAAGTAAAAGACGCTGCTATAATAATGGCCTTGAGAAGATATTCTGAAGAACTGAATGAAAAGCTCATGCTGAGTAAAAAATTCAATTTTTCCGGGGAGATCAATATGAAAACCCATATCTGTGATTTTAACGTATTGAAAACTCAGCCTTTATTGGCAAAAATAAAATCTTTATACAATCTGGTTGATTTTGAAAAGGGAGATTTTTTAAATATTATTGTAGGGAATAATGAAGTCAGCATTGTCATTAATGAAAAACATAAAGATAAACTTTTGAAATTTTTAAAAGATGAGAAAATAATCAACAAGGAATTTGGTTTAGTTGCTTTAAACATCACCTTTTCAGGAGATTTCATACATACTCCGGGAATTATTTTTCAGGTAGTAAGAAAACTGGCATGGGAAAACATAAATGTCTTTGAAGTAATATCGACAATGACAGAATTGACTTTCATCATCGGAAAAAAAGATTCTATGAACTCTTATGATATAATGGATCAGCTTGTTAAATAAATGGGCCCAACGGGATTCGAACCCGCAACCTCATGGTTTCTACTAATCCATGTTAAGAGCCATGCGCTCTAGCCAGGTTGAGCTATGAGCCCAATAGGGTTTTAAGAATTAGCATTATATATAAAAAGTTATTCTTTATAATATCTTCAACTCACCGGTAATCTCATCAATCTTTTCTGATTCATCAGGCCCAATCGCAGCAGCTGTTTTAGTCCCTGGAGCAACAACAGTCCTGCCTGCATCTGTTATTAAAGAAGCTGTTA
>JADHVE010000014.1 GCA_016784195.1 Candidatus Woesearchaeota archaeon
CCTTTATCAGGTACTTCTCTTGGTTTTGATTCCCAATTATGTCCACACTTACAATCATAAATGCCCCATTCTGATTTAATAATTTTAACTGGTTGAGGATCAGGGATTTCTTCGTAAATCTTGGATTTAACTTTTATGGGCTTGTTATGTTTGCCGCATTGTGAGCAAACTCCATCAAAGCAGTTGATGAAATCAGTAGGCTCTTTTTGTTTTCTTGTTGCTCCTTTATAGCCAGCCTTTTTTCCAACAGGCAAGCCAGTTATTGAGACAAAATTAGTTCTTGATTTTCTTTCGTCTTTACTAGGAGGAGTATTGGGATTTTCATACCGCCTGAGTTTTTTCTTGAGTTTCTCGATTTCGATTATAGAATCAACTACTTCCTCTACTAATTCTTCCTTTGATTTTTTATTGTAATCATCGAATAAACTTACTCGATAAGCACTGCTCTTACTTTTTTCCCTTCCCATTTTTTCGGTACATATATTCTTGAGCTGTTGCCGCCTTTAACAGCTATTTTCTCAACGACTTCAAAACCATTCATCTCAATCTTCATTGATTTTCTCATAATGTAGTTACAATGTAACTACATCTATTTAATATTTTCGGTTTTTTAGTCAATATGTGAGAAAATTAAAGAAAAATAGGGGCTAATTATCGACTATGCACATACTAAAAATTATGCTGCCGAGCATATATTGTTTTGAATGTCTATTTAAGCATTTGGCTCTCTGTTAGTTTACATGTTTGTCCAATGAAAAATAATCATTAAATAAAACACACCAACAAAAAACAGCCAAGAATATACAAACGGGATATAATCTAGTTGTATTTGAAAACAACAAAACTTATATATAAGTTATAACATCACTGATTAATGCACTCAAATATATTTCTGCAAGGTTATTCAGAGGTGATTATCTATGTGTAATTATATTGTTGTTTCAGGCGGTGTTATTTCTGGTGTGGGTAAAGGAGTTACGACAGCTTCTATCGGCAAGATACTTAAAGAATACGGCTATAAGGTTACTGCAGTTAAAATAGACCCTTATATTAATTATGATGCTGGCACTTTAAGGCCAACAGAGCACGGTGAGGTCTGGGTTACAGATGATGGGGGGGAGATTGACCAGGACCTGGGTAATTATGAAAGATTTCTTGATGAGGATATACCTAAAAAGAACTGCTTAACTACTGGCCAGATTTATAAGACAGTCATAGACAAGGAAAGGGGAGGAGAATATTTAGGCAAGACAGTCCAGTTTATACCTCATATAACAGATGAGATAAAAAAAAGGATTAAAGATGCTGCTGATAATTTTGATTTCTGTTTAGTGGAAATTGGAGGAACAATAGGAGATTTTGAGAATATACCTTTTCTTTTTGCAGTAAAAAGCCTAGAGAGGGAAATCGGCAAAAAAAATCTTATTCATGTTTTGGTAACTTACCTTCCTACACCTCCCCATATACAAGAGATGAAGACAAAGCCTACACAGCAGGCTATCAGAATGTTAAGTGAGAACGGAATTTTCCCTGATTTCATAATATGCAGGTCTAAAAAGGCTTTAGATAATGTGAGAAAAAAGAAAATAGAGACTTATGTTAATATTGGCGCAGAGCATGTTATTTCAGAGCCGGATATTGATACAATCTATAGGATTCCTCTAGATCTGGAAAAAGAGAATTTTGGATTAAAAATTTTAAAGAAATTTGACTTAAAGCCAAAGAAAAAGCCTGATTTTGAGGAGTGGGGCAGATTAGTAGACAAAATTGTAAATCCCGCTAAAAAAATCAAGATTGCAATTGTTGGAAAGTACATCAATATAGGCGATTATGAATTGACTGATTCTTACCTATCGATTAATGAAGCGTTAAAGCATTCAGGAGCTGGATTAGATGTTGGAATTGAAATAAAATGGATTGACTCAAAAATTTTTGAAAAAGACAAAAATGAACTGAAGATTCTAAAGAATTATAGGGGCATTATAATTCCTGGAGGTTTTGGAAGTTCTGGTGTTGAAGGGAAAATAATGGCAATTGAGTTTGCAAGAAAAAATGATATTCCATTCTTAGGCTTGTGTTATGGCTTACAATTAGCAGTTATTGAATTTGCCAGGAATGTTTGCGGAATGGAAGGTGCAAATACGACTGAAGTTGATGAAAGGGTAAAATATCCTGTTATTGATATACTGCCTACGCAGAAAAAACTGATGGAGGAAAACAGATACGGAGCTACAATGCGATTAGGAGAGTATGCAGCAATTTTAAAGGATGATTCTCAGGTTTTAAGATTATATGAAGAAACTAACAGGTTAAAAGAAGATAATGAAAGGCTATCGGAACTAAAGAAGGATGATGGACAATCATTCAGGCTGGGAATTTTAGAGAATAAAAAAATAATTTTAGAAAGACACAGACACAGGTATGAAGTCAATCCCGAGTATATTTCAAAAATAGAAGAAAAAGGATTAGTGTTTTCAGGGTATCATATAAGAAAAGACAAGCAGAAACTTATGGAGTTCATTGAGCTGCCAAATCATAAATTCTTTATAGGAACACAAGGGCATCCTGAGTTCAAGTCAAGACTTACAAAACCAGCTCCCTTGTTTTACGGTTTTGTAAAAGCTTGTTGCAAGTGATTTTTTGTTTCTTTTTTCTAAAAAAAAAGAAAAAGTTAAATCTCCACTCAAAACAGGGCTACCCCGCACTTTAGATAACCCAGTAGAATAAACGCCCCATAAACTGCTTATATAATTACACTATACAAAATCTAGATAAATAAACACTGGTTTTTTTAAAATATCTAATGAGATATAGGTATATTGGGTACAATCAATTTATAAAGTAACTCACCAATAACCATAAGCTTTATAAATCAAATTCCTTTTCCAATTTAAAATGGCAGCGTCAAAAAAATCAGAAAAAGCGACAAAAATAAAGAAAAAGCACTGGTACCCTATACTAGCTCCAAAAATATTCAATAATGCTGTTTTAGGAGAAACTCTAATTACAGAGCCAGGATTAGCACTAAACAAGTCAATAACCCAGAACCTGATGAACCTTACCAATGACTTTAAAAAACAAAATATCAACATAAAATTTATAGTCAACCAAGTAGAAGGAAATAAAGCTTATACTAAGATTGTCGGCTACAACATGGTTCCTTCTTCTATAAAAAGATTAACGAGGAGGAACAGCGAAAAAATAGACTTATCATTGGTATGCAAAACTGCAGATAACAAAATGATAAGAATAAAGCCAGTAATTTTTGCAAGAAACTCAACAAAAGGCTCTGTTACAAGCAAATTAAATAAAACAGCAACTGAATGTATAGCAAGAGAGGTCAGCAAAATGACTTTTGACAATCTGCTTAATGATATGATAATCCATAAGTTCCAGAGTTCCCTGAAAATGCGCTTAAAAAGCATATATCCTTTAAGAACCTGTGAAATCAGATCAATGGAGATAGAAAAAGATAAAAATCCAGAAGAAGATGAAAAAGCTGAAGAGAAGAAAGAAGTAAAGTCTGAAGAAGAGAAAACTGAGAAAAAAGAAGTAAAGGTTGAAGAGAAACCAAAAAAAGAAAAAACTAAGAAAGAAGAAGTAAAGGTTGAAGAGAAACCAAAAGAAGAAAAAGAGCCAGAGAAAGAAGCTGAAGAGAAACCCAAAGAAGAGAAACAAGAGGAAGCTGAAAAAAAGCAGAGTGAAGAAAAAGATAATTCTTAGATGTACATAATAATAAACTATTTATAATGCTGATTATTTCTTAGATATACAGCCCTGTGGTGTAGTGGTCAAGCATAAAAGGTTCTGGGCCTTTTGACCCAGGTTCGAATCCTGGCAGGGCTATTTTTTTAAAAATAGGTCTGATGGGCCTGAAAATCTCTGATTTTCTTTGTCTGGCAGGACTATAATATCCTCTAGGTAGTAAAATATGGATAAAAAACCAGAATTATTAGAAGCAATAAAGAAGATGGAAGAATCAGGCTGTCAACCTGATATTGGAGTATCTAGCACTAGAATATGCCATAGGGGTGATTTTTGTGGGCAGCAATATACTATAAATAATCTGTTAAATCACAACCTTCTACTATAAAGAGATTAGGCAGGCCGATTGAAATATGCCCTCAGCACTATTTTATACAAAAAGGATATTATGCAAATGAAACTGATAGCTCAGGGAGCAGAGTCCAAGCTTTACTTGAATGAAAATAAAGTCATTAAAGACAGGTTCAGGAAAAGCTATAGAATCCAGGAGATAGATGGAAGGCTGAGGAAATTCAGGACAAAAAGGGAAGCAAAAATTCTGGAAAAATTGTCATTAATTGATTTTTCATCACCTAAATTGATCGAAACAGACAAAAAAGAAAAAATAATCATGGAATATATTGATGGAGAACTGATCAAAGATATTTTAGAAAAAAAATATAAAACATTGTCAAGTGAAATAGGTAAAAAAATTGCTATATTGCATAATAACAACATTATACATGGTGATTTGACAACTTCAAATATGATTTTAAATAATAAAAATAAAAAGGTTTTTTTTATAGATTTTGGCCTAAGCTTTTTTTCCGATAAAATAGAAGACAAAGCAGTGGATATCCACCTGTTAAAACAGGCAATGGAGAGCAAGCATTACAGGATATGGGATAAAGCGTTTAAGGAAATTATAAAAAACTATAAAAAGGAAGCTGAGAATTCAGAAGAAGTATTGAAAAGACTGCAGAAAGTAGAAAAAAGAGGACGTTATAAAGGTAAAAAATGAACATTCTGCTGATTATAGCTTTGATTATTATGGGGCCTATAATTGGCTCGCTAATAGGAGTAATAAAAAAACCAACTCCTAAATTATTGGCTTCTTATCTGGGTTTTGCTGCAGGAGTTATGATCTCAATTTCTTTTCTTCAGCTGATACCTGAAGCATTAAAATTATCTTCAATGATCTATGTGATTATTGGCTTTGTTGCAGGCTTTTTTATCATGATGTTTTTTGATGATTTAATACCTCACTTGCATCCGGGATTATGCTCTAAAGAAAAGCCTTCGATAAAAAGAACAGCGTTTACGCTGTTGATAGGCATAGCCTTGCATAATCTTCCGGAAGGACTTGCAATAAGTTCTGGTTTTGCGTCTTTGGAAAAACTAGGCTTTGTGATTGCATTGAGCATAGCTCTGCACAATATCCCTGAGGGAATTGTAACTGCAGCTCCATTGTATGCCTCTACAAAAAAAAGGCTGAAGTCATTTTTATTATCTTCTTCTACCGCAATCCCTATTTTATTCGCCTTTTTAATAGGCACGTTCTTATTCAGATTTATTCCAGATATATTACTGGGTATTGTAATGGCTTTTACAGCAGGAGTTATGTTTTATATTTCAGGAGATGAATTACTACCCTGCGCTGAAAGACAGAAACATACGCATTCAGCAAATATGGGGATGGCTCTTGGAGTGATAATAGTCTTGTTAACAACATTAATCTAAAAATGGATGATTTTTTATTAATAACCTTGTCAATAACTGCATTTTTATCAGTTTACTGGATACTGGTAGGGCAGTGGAAACATAATAAGATGATGAAGCAAAGCAGGATAAAAGCAGTCCTCTTTGACCTGGATGGTGTGATTATTGATTCTTTGGGAGCTTGGATGAAGACCTTTAATCATGCAAGAGAATATTATAAGCTGCCTAAAATAGAAAAAAAAGAGTTTATGGATTCAGTATGGGGCAGCTCAATTGGGGTTTCTGTTAAAAATTATTTTAAGGGAAAAACTGTTGAAGAGATAAAAAAGCAGTATTACTCAAATATGGGTAAGTTTAATTCACATACAAAATTGAATCCAAATGTTAAGGAAACTCTTAAAAAATTAAAAAATAAGAATCTAAAACTAGGGTTGGTGACAAATAACCTTAAGATCCCTGCGCTGAAAACTCTGAGGCACCATAAAATAAAAGAGCTGTTTGATGTGGTTGTAGGCGGAGATGATGTAGAGAGGGGAAAACCAGCTCCGGATTCTTTATTGGAAGCGTGCAAAAGATTAAGCATACAGCCGGAAGAGGCAGTTTTTGTAGGAGATACAAAAAGTGATTCAGGAGCAGCAAAAAATGCCTGCATGTTTTTTATCGGCTATAATGTCGATGGCAATCTGAAGATTAGTGATTTTAAAGATTTGCTGGATTTGGTGTAAAAAAATAGGAAAATTATAGAAAACTAAACCTGATTAAAATACTTATTCATAAGTAACAAAAGAAACATTTAAATATAAGCTCTACTTTTCTGTTAATTGATACAAATGATAAGAGTTGGTTATCTTCATTGTGGTAAATTCTGATTTAAATAGTTTCAACTTTGAAAAAATAAAATTCTTTTGTAAAAATTGTTTAAGTAGTGTTATTTCTGTTCATCATCATTGTTAGTTCTTTTCATTGTTATTTTTAATCAAATTTAGTTTGTTATTCAATATTAAATAAAAAATCCCCTCCCTAAAATGTAAGAACGCCATAAATGCTCTGCATTTAATGCCTGGGTATTTTTTAAGCCTTAAACTTGGCTTGAAAGAAGCACTAAACTGTGCGGTATGTAGAGGATTTGAGCAATCAATAAAAAAATGGCGGCAGTAATTTAATGGTAAAATGCAAGACTGTGGCTCTTGTTACGCGGGTTCGATTCCCGCCTGCTGCCCTTATAAAAAAGCTGGCGAGCTTAATACGCGGAGGAAACAAAAATGAAAGAAGAAAAAGGAAATACAAACATGGAAAATAGTTCAAGTTACAGTTTGCAGCCTATAATCAGCAAATCTGTACAAGGTATTCATCTCTGTTAATAGACAAACCTTAGAACAGTCTTTAGATTATTTAGTATGCCCTACTGACAAAAGTGAATTAGAACTGAACATAGCAAATATAGACTCAGTTTCAGAAGGAGAATTTAGGTGCAAAACATGTAGTGAAGTATATCCTATCATAAACGGAATTCCCTACTTCTTTGAAGGTGGGAATAGCTTTGAATGGAACCCTAAATCCACTAATGCAGAAATAACAAGAACTGTTGCAAAGACATTGGAAGACAGGAGTATGACCTGGTCAAAAGTGGTATCTCTTGGCCCTTTCCTTCTTAGAAGGTACAGCAATAGAAAGAAAGCCATCGATGGAGTTTTTGAAACAGCTAAAAACATAATAAAAACAGCTAAACCTGATAAAGAAACAGAAACAGATATTATGCAGGCGGCAACTGCTGCAAGATATGATGTGGAGATATATAAGGGAACATTTGTGCTATCTCAGGACCAACTTAAATTCTTGGCAAGAAACTTCAGGAACTACAACAATATTATCGTTGAAGGAGCATGTGCAACAGGAGAGTATCTTCTCAAACTTGCTGATAATCTGGATTCGAAGTTATATCTAGGATTAGATATCTCGGGAGCAATGGTAAGAGAAGCGCAGCAAAAAGCACCTGATAATGTTTTATTTTTCCAGGGAGATATAAAGAGACTTCCTATTAAGGAAAATAAAGCAGGGATATATGTTCTCAATAATGTCTTTGATAGGGTCAGCAACCCAAGGAAAGCAAGTTTGGAAGCTGACAGGATTCTTAGTGAAAGAGATAGCTTTTTTGTTCTTAGCAATTGCGACCCCTTGCAGTTTTACTACAAGACTGAAACTGGTTTAAAGATTGATTTTGTCTCTAAAAAGAACCAGATAAGTCTTGAGGAGGGATTGAACATAGCCGGATTTCGATCTTGTTTAAGTTCAGAGAAAGGAGTCTGGAAAATTGAAACAATTGCCTATGAGAAGGAAAAACTGCCATATAAAAGCTTAATCGGAGGTAGATAAAAATGACTGCAGTACCAATAAATGAAACAATCCCTGTAATCAAGGGACTGAACTTGACAAATGGGGAGCTTGTTCAAGCAGAGAAAAATAATAAGATGCTCCTAATTGATATTGAAACCAGCAATAAATGCAACCTAAATTGCAAATATTGCTTTAGAGATATCTATGGAACTAAAGAAGCTCTTAAGAAAGAATTAAGCCTGAAGGAGAGACTTAGCCTCATAAAACAAGCAAAAGAACTGGGTTGTGAAACAATAAAAATTCCCGGCGCAGGAGAACCATTTGCAGATAAGAACCTATGGCCCATGATTGAATATGCAAATTCACTTGGAATGTGGGTGATAGTATTTACAAATGGTTCACTGATTGATAAAGAGACTGCAAGGAGGATATCAGGTATGGATGTATCCTTGATAGTGAAAGGCAATTCTTTTGATGAAGAGAAAGAAGATAAGATGGTTGGTGTTAAAGGATATGCTGCAAAAAGAAATAAGGCATTTCAATACCTAATCGAAGCAGGAATGAACAAAACAAAACCTACCCGCCTAGGAAGAGATTTAGTTGTAACAAAAATAAACATCGATGAGGTGTATGATGCATTAAGATGGTGCAGGAAGAATGATGTATTTCCATTATTCAGGCCATTAATGCCAATCGGAGCAGCAGCAAAATTAAAGGACTGGATGCTTGATAGAAAAGAGACAATAAAGATGTATGAAAAAGCAAGGCAAATTGATATTTCAGAATTTGGACTGGAATATAACTTTACTCTCCCTTACATGGGGGGTGTCTGGTGCAGGCAGCTTCATTATGCAATCTTTGTCAATATCTTAGGCGAAGCATATGCATGCACTGGTTCAAGAAAATTGCTGGGCAATTTCAGAAAACAGAAACTTGCAGACATCTGGAACAGCAGCAGACCAAAAGAGATTCGAAATACGCCTTATGAGAGTTGCCCTTTACGCGAATCTTATTGGGATGGAAAAAAGGATTATGACTGCATTTAATTTTTTTATTTTTTTTCGTAAAGTATATAAACTAAGAATGAAAGGGTAAACTAAAATGAAACTTCAATTACCGAAAGGAACAAGAGATTTTAATCCGGAAGAAATGATTGTGAGAGATAAGATAGTTAATACTCTAAAAGAGATTTTTGAGCTATATGGATATTCCCCTTTAGAGACTCCTGTTTTTGAACGTTTTGACATTTTGTCTTCAAAATATGCCGGCGGTTCTGAGATACTGAAAGAGACTTTTAAGCTTAAAGACCAGGGAAAAAGGGAATTGGCGTTGAGATATGATTTAACTGTTCCAATGTGCAGGTTTGTGGGGATGAATCCCAACGTAAAGATGCCTTTCAAAAGATATCAGATTGGAGAGGTCTTTAGAGATGGGCCTGTTGAGTCTGCACGTTATAGGCAGTTTATGCAGTGTGATGTTGATGTTGTTGGCTGTAATGAGATGACAGCTGACACTGAAATCATATCTTTGACAAACAGAGTATTTAAAAAATTAGGGTTTGATTTTTTAATTAGAATAAATAACCGGAAATTATTGAATGATATCTTAAAATACTGTAAAGTAAGTGAAGATAAAACTGAGGATGTTATTTTATCAATTGATAAATTAGGAAAGTTTGGCTTAGAAGCAGTAAAAAAAGAGTTAAAAGAAAAAAATATCAATCAAAAAACAATCAATGAAATATTAAAAATAATCAATATTAAAGGCACCAATAAAGAAAAAATCAATAAATTAAAAGATATCATTAAGAATTCAGACGGTTTAAATGAGATTTCTAAATTATTGAATTACCTTAAATTATTGAATATTGATGTTGAGTTTGATGTTTCCTTAGCTCGCGGCTTAAGCTATTACACCGGAACAGTTATTGAAGTTATCTTAAAAAACAGCAAAGTAAAAAGCTCTGTTTGCGGCGGAGGAAGGTATGATAAAATGATTGGAAACTTCTTAGGCAAGGAAGATTATCCTGCTGTGGGAATTTCTTTTGGCTTAGACAGGATTTACGATGCTTACCTGGAAAAAAGCAAAGAAGAGAAAAAAACAGTTACGCAGGTTTATATTATCCCAATAAATACTTTTGATGAAAGCTTGAAAATAGCAGAAGAATTAAGGAATGAAGGTGTTAAAGTAGATATAGATATGATTGGGAAAGGCCCAAGCAAGAACTTAAAATATGCTAATTCTTTAAATATTCCTTATGTTTTATTTATTGGTGAGGAAGAGCTAAAGCAGAATAAGATAAAGCTGAAGGATATGAAAACAGGCAAAGAAATGTTAGTTAATGCTGAAGAATTGATCATATTTTTGGATAATGAAAAGGTTCTATGAATCTGAATAAATAAGTTTACCCTTAATTTCATATAAATTTTTCTATTTTTAAGAAAAAGTGAAGGTAAGAATATCAATCCAATTTTGTGGTGATTATCACTTCTCCATCATTATCAATCAATAAAGAATGCTCTGCCTGGCTTACTATGCCTTTACTCGTATCTGCCAGGGGATTATATCCTTTGATAATATTCTTCTGCAATAACTCTATTAGGCCAAAGTTTGCTTTAGCGCCGAATTTTTTAGTTAACCATCTTTTTGCAAACGGCAAACCTTCGTAGCTTTCAATTTCTTTTAAAACTTCTCTGGTTATCGGGCTTCTAACCGGTTTCTTGTTTATTAAAACGTAAACACTTGCAGTTCCTGAATCCTGGACAATTCCTGCTCCGGTTGATGCAAAAGGCTCGATTGCAAAAACCATGCCTTGCCCTATTTTGCTCGTGTCATGAGTATCAAAATTGGGGATAGATGGCTTTGTATGCTGCACAAACTGATCTAAGCCGTGGCCTGATAAGTTCCTCACAGGGCTGTAACCATACTTTACAATAGCATTGTGTATGACTTTGCCTATTTCTCCAAGTGCAGCTCCAACCTTGACAACCTTGATCGCTTCGTCTAAAGCTTCTCTTGAAGATTTTACTAAATCGCTATATTTGCCTGATAAGTCAACAGTTAAGGCATTGTCTCCGATATAGCCGTCAATATGAACTCCCACATCTAAGCAGACAACCTGGTTAGAAAAAATCTGCTTGTCGTCATCTTCAGGGCAAAAATGGGCGGCTAGATGATCCATAGAGAACTGGACAGGAAAAGCAGGCTTTGCATTTAATTCAAATATCTTTTTTTCTATCTTTTCAGTGACTTCTAATAAAGAGCTGTCTTTCTTGATCAAACCTCGGCCATAATCTAGAACCTGGGCAGCTATTTTTCCTGCTTTTTTGTATTTTTCAATAGTTTCTTTATCCATGAAAGAGAAGTATTGAAAGACTTTATTTAAAGTTTTTTATTAATAAATAATGCTTATGAAGTAAGATTAGCTCTGAATTTTTTTATAAAAGAATAAGAATATTAAAATATATGAATTTTTTTATCGGTCAGGAATAGTTACTTAATCCTAACAGCTTCTAAATTCCTTGGAGCGTTGGTTTCTATCCTATACTGTTTGTGTAAAGAGCTGGCTAGATCCAGGCATTTGGAATTCTCGCCGTGGTTGATAATTACTTTCTTAGGCCTGGGCTCACATTTGCCCACAAAGTTCATCAGTTGGTTTCTTCCGGAATGTCCTGTTATTCCGTCCAATGTGAATATTGGCATCTTTACATGTATCATCTCTGGCTTTACTGCAGAGCCCATGTTAAATTCTGTTTCTCCTCTCTGGATTCTTCTTCCTAAGCTGCCTTCTGCCTGGTAGCAGACAAACATCATAGAGTTATTGGGATTATCACACAGGCTTTTAAGATACTGGACTGAAGGCCCTCCAACAAGCATTCCTGAAGTAGCGATTATGACACATGGGCCTGTTTCTTCAATAATTTCTTTTCTCTCTTTTTGACTGCCTACTCTTTTGAAGATATCTGACAAGAATGGATTTTGATCCTTGTGGAATATTAGTTTCCTGACCGTATTATTCAGGTATTCAGGATAAGCAGTATGGATGGCTGTTATGTCCCACACCAATCCGTCAATAAAGACAGGAATCTTGTCGATTAAGCCTTTTCTTACCAGACTCTCTATAAGGACCATAACTTCCTGGGCTCTGCCTGAACCTAATACAGGAATCAAAACTTTTCCTCCACGCTTGATTGTATCCCTAATTACCTGCTTGCATTCATCCTCTGGCTCGCTTCTTGGAGGCAGAACATTTTCTTTTCCCCCATAAGTTGACTCTATCATCAAGGTTTCAAGCCTTGGAAACTGAGTAACAGCAGGCTCTAACAGCATTGTCTTGCCGTATTTCATATCAGCTGTATAAAGGATATTATGCAGGCCGTTGCCTACATGCATATGAATCATTGAGCTGCCTAAAATATGGCCTGCATTATACAAGGTAATTCGCACATCAGGAGTTACATCGCTGACTTCGTCATAATCTAAGGTAATGGTATGCTTAACCATCTCTTTAATCTCTTCAGTATCATAAATAGGGTCTTTTCCTTCTGAGCGCTGTATCTTGACAAAATCCAAGGCTAAAAGCGCCATAACATCTCTTGTTGGCTCAGTGCAATAAACCGGACCGCGATAACCATACTTAAACAGGTAAGGCACAAATCCGCTATGATCTAGATGGCTATGGCTTACAATAACAGCATCTAACTGATTAATGTCAAATTCAGGGGCTTCTAAATAAGGGTATGCTTTTATATCACTGGCTACATTAATTCCGCAGTCAAGCAAAATTCTTGATTCAGGTGTCTGCAGGAAAATACAGCTTCTTCCAACTTGTCTTCCTCCACCAAGATAGCTCATTCTTATCCATTCATTCTTTTTTTCCCTAAGCCATCCGTCATAAATTCTATGGCCTACTTTATCCAGAAATTTTCTCCTGTAATCAGAATGCTGGTAGAGAACTGCACGGATGTTTTCAATGATTTTAGACTTTATAGCGGGCTTTCTTCTTATCAAAGGAACCCATAATGTTTTTTCTCTTATTTCGCGCAAGATAGAGCCTTGTTTTCCTATTGCTAATCCTGGTTTTTCAGCTTCAACTATTACCATGCTTCTCTGAGGGTCAAATATGACTCCGTCAATGCCTGCTTCCTTAGGGATTACCTTTTTAATCTCTTTTTCTGCCTGTTCCATGTCCATAGTTATAGCAGGATCCGGCCTTAACTCTACTCTTTTCTTGATATCATCCACTATTTTCTTGATAATGCCGTTATTGTTAAGAAAAAAATCTTTATCTTTAGTGTAAATGACTATATTGGCGCCTTCGAAGTTTGCTGCAGATATCTTTTCTTCTGGCAGGCCCTTCATGATTTCCTTAATTATTCTGCTTGTTTTTTCTGCCATTTTCAATTTAATTTTTGATTGATTTAATCATTGAGTGAGTTTACACAATCACAATTATTCAGGTATTTTTTTTATTTTTTAAAACGTTAAATGATAAAAAATAATAACAAAATCTTTTTAATTAGATGAGGTAGGATGGATTATTGGCTTAATTCTTATTGATTAATTTTTTATTGATTTTTATTTAAGGACTATCTAATTCAAATAACTAAAATAAGAACAGTTTTTTAATTTAATTTTTAGAACAACCTTTTTAATCCTCAAGCCCGTATTTTATCTCTTGGGTCATGGTTTTTTTAATGCCTTCTTGTGTTATCGTAAAAACATCTATGCCGTTTCCTGATGCTGAATCCCTCAATATAGCAGCATTAATGCATTTTACAGCAAGCTTAACGCCCTCATCCACTGAGATGCCTTTCTTGTATAAGGTCTCTAAAACACCATAGGCCATTACGCTTCCAGAACCGGATGATACAAAATCGTCTACCTCAACAATACTGCCGTCAGGGGCTAAGTCAAACAAGTAAATGCCGGATGGGTCTGATCCTCCAACTAAAAAATGAGATATTCCAGGTATCAGACTTAGCTTTCTTATATTATTGTAAACCATGCTTGCAAGCAAATTTGCAGCTTCCCTTACATTGCTTTCTCTGTCAGTTCTTATATCCTTTAATTTCAATTCAGCCCTGACAAGCTTTGTCAATAACTGCACATCAGACACAGTTCCAGCAACAGTAACTGCTATTTTGTCAGTTATTTTAATTATCTTTTCAAACTTTTTGTGTGAAATCAAATTACCAGAAGTTGCTCTTTTGTCTGCTGCTAAGATAATTCCGTCTTTGCAGACTAATGCTACTGTTGTTGTACCAGTTTTTATTTCCCTTTCAACCATCTTTAATCTCTAGAACTCTTATACTTTTGTTGAAGCATAGGTTATATTTAAAGTTTTTGATTTTTAATTTTTTGTGTGATTTATATAGGAGAGATAAAAGAAGAACCTTAAAATTTAGATAATCTTGATTATTACTTCAAATTTTCTTCAAACATCGCGCTTAATGCGTCAACAAAGAATTTACTTTTAACCCAGACGCCCATGTCATACTCAGGATTTAAATCCTTATCCGAGCTCATAAATATCAGCTCTTCGTTATCAACAATTATGAATCTTGCGTCAGTCTGGAATTCATTCAGCTTAACGCTTTTAGGCAGTTTTGTTTTATATTCATTATCAATCTCGCTGAAAACAGTTACATTGACTTTTCTTTTTTCTAAACCTGGAAAAATATTTTTTAAAATCTTTATTTTTCTTTTAAGACCGTCTTTTGTAGTTACAATAGTAACATTTTTCTTTGCCTTTTCAACCATGCTCTTGATAAACCTGTTTAAGTTATCCCTGCCGGTTATTGAGTTGGATAATTCACTTATATCTACGTTTTCTACTCCGGTCTTATGCAAAAGCTCCAGTTCCTTAAAAGAATCTGTTCCCCTTATATTCTCAATAAACTCTTCCTGGCTTTTAGCTTTTTCTTCCAGGTCTCTTTTAATCCTTTCAACAATGACTTCAGGCTGGACTGCCATATACTTGATTGGCTTCCCAATCTTCATTATGATGAATCCTTTCTTCTCTAGGTTTTCAAGAACATCATAGCATCTTGATCTAGGAACACCAGAAATATCCGCTAATTCTCCAGCAGCAGCAATACCTCTGCTTAACAAAGAAGTCCATATCTTCGCTTCGTATATATTAAGCCTGAAATATCCTTTCAATTCCTCTAAAAAGGTCTTTTGTATCATAGTGCTTAAGTGTATAGGTGGATACTATTTAAATCTTTCTATTTTTGTTACTTTCTAGTAAAGACATATTACCAGTCCCTACTCTGATTTACAATAAGTGATAATAAAAAAAGTAAGAATAAAAAATTAAAAAACTCTGCTTACATAGCAGGTTTTCTTCTAACCAAGGCCATAACAAGCAATACTGCGATTACTATTATGATCAACTCTGCGCCAAATAATGCCAAGATGAACCATTTGCTTTCAAAGAATGATTCTTCTTCTGTTACAGTTATTGGCCGTGTTATTGTTGGCTGTGTTATGATTGGAGTAGTTGGTGTAGGCTTAATTACTACAACAGGCTCTTCTTCCTTTTCTTGGTCTATTATTACAGGTTCTTTCTCTTCTTCAGCCTTTACAACAGTCAAATCGATAATATCCTCTAATACCTTGTCACCATTGTCATAAGTAACCTTTATGTTTAGTGGATAAATGCCTGATTCCACAGTTTTTGGAATAAGTATGTTGAACTGTTTCAGGTATCTACTATCATCTTCGTAAACATCTTCAGTAATCTCGCTTATTGTGACAACATTAGAATATTCAAGATCAGTATTTGAAATTATCAATTCGACATCTTCTTGATTTTCAGTGCCTGTATTGAGAATGCCTAATGTCAGGCTTGTAGTTCCTCCAGCTTTTACTTCAACAGGAGATAATGTTTGCCTGTAGAACCTCAATTCGTTCTCTTCTTTTTGGACTTCTAAAGCAACCCTATATTCAACAAGATGGTTAGTTCCGTTTTCATCTTCACCTTCTGCTTCGATTGTTACATCGTAAGTGTCTTCATCAACTTCAACAGGAACTTTAAAGCTAACAGTTATAGTCTTGTCATCATTTTCATTTATATTAAATTCTTTTGACTCTTCGTCAAGATCTTCACCATCATCAATTCCTTCAATAGTAACAGTTACTACTATGTCTTCAATCTTAAGGTTTTCAGCATCTGTAAAGTTATTCTTGAATTTTATCTTAAAATCTACTTCATCTCCAGGCTCAGCTTCTCTGGATATTGTTTCTCCAGGGTCAACACTTCTTGACCATCTGTCTCCTACTTTAACATCTAACTTGTCTACTAACAGTTTATTAGTTGTAGCATGTACCATAGGTACTACTATCATCAAAAAGATTATTCCGAATATTAGTTTTTTCATGTTTATTTTTACCACCCTAAAACAGAGAAATACACTACTCATATTTAAAGTTTTTGTTATTTGCCAATGGTAAAGTTTATTATGTACTGTAAAATTGCAAAAAAAAGGTTTTTAGTGTGTTTGTAATAGTATCTTAGGGAGCATATTTACTTGTTTATTCCAGCAATTATATCAAGTAAAGATTATAGAAAACTATATAATATACTTGAGTTAAAAGGTATCAGTATGGTAGGCAATATAACTAATTTCACAGATATTGATGTTTTAAGGTGTTTTTTAAGTATAGGGGGGAATACGAGCAGATTGGAGCTGGTTAAGAGATTAGAATTAGGTGAAGGGACAGTAAGAACAATACTTGATATACTAAAAAATGAAGGTTTTATTGTTTCAACACAAAAAGGCCATTCCTTGAGTGAAAAAGGCATTAAAACTCTAGAGAATATAAAAGAAGGTATCAAAGTACTGCATAATATTAATTACGAGGAATATAAAGGATTAAAAGGTAAGGGCATTGTGGTAAAAAATGCGAAAATACAAAACACTACGCAGTTAAGGGATACAGCAATTAAAAACCGAGCAGAAGCTGCATTAGTTCTGGCGTTTGATAAAAAGCTTAAAATGCCTGGTTTTCAATGCAAAGAGGATTTTTCAGAGCTGGAAAAATTTTATGATTTTAAAAGTAAAGATGTTCTGATTGCGACTTTTGCGTCTTCACAAAAGCTGGCAGAGCAAAGCGCCTTGTTAGTTGCAGCAGAATTAAATGATGATTTGAAAAAATTTATAAAAATAATAAATAAAAAATAAAAATCCAATAAAAAAATCATTAAAAATTACCCTTATAAAGAATGCCATTAATTTTAATTTAAAATAAAAAAATCAAACAGATACACAAACAGGAGCATGATCAATTGTGGAAGTGGTTGTGCTTTTTTATTTTTATTAAGTTTAAAAAACAAAAAAATAAATAAAGAATATAAACAACTGATAAACAAATAATTGTTATAGTATAAAAGCACTTAATGGAAAAAGATTTATTGATAAAAAATAATTAAAAAAGAGGCTAAGATGATAATAGTTAGTTGTTCACATGGAAAGCATTTAGCTAAAAACATAGCAAATAAACTGAAAAAACCTTATTCTGAGCTGGAATTCAAAAGATTTCCTGATGGTGAAATTTACCTGAGATTCTTAAAAAATGTAAAAAATAAGACTGTCGTTTTAATCCAGTCTTTTTATGATAATATCAATGATAACTTGATTGAAGCAATGTTCGCTGCGCATACTGCAAAAGATTTAGGAGCAAAAAAAGTCTTTTTAGCAGCCCCTTATTTTCCTTATCTGAGACAGGACAAGCGTTTTAAGCCAGGGGAATGCATCAGTTTAAGGGAGACTGCAAGATTAATAGATAATTGTGTAGATCAAATATCCATTATTGATCCTCACCTGCACAGAGAAAAAGATTTACATCATATATTCAAAACAAAATCTTTGAAATTGACGTCTAATCCTTATATTGCTTCTTATATTAAAAAAAACATAAAAAATCCGTTGATTATAGGCCCTGACTGGGAAAGCTATAAATGGGCAAAAAGTGTTGCTGAGTTAATTGGCTGTGAATCATTGATTTTGCAGAAAAAAAGACTTACCGGCAGAAAAGTGAAAATAACTTTGAGTAAGAAAATCGACTTAAAAGGGAAAAATATTGTTATTGTTGATGATATAATAAGCACTGGAAATACGATTATAGAGACTGTGAATAACCTTAAGAGATTAGGCGCAAAGAAATTTACTTGTTTAGGTGTTCATGGTATTTTAGTTGAAGATGCTTTAAAGAAACTGAAGAAAGCAAATGTTGGAGTAATAACTACAAACACAATTCCGAATAAAGCTGCGAAAATTGATATTTCCGGGTTGATAGCAGAAAGCTTAAAATAAGCTTTATTGGTTCTCATATTAGGATTTAACGATTTCGTTTTTATCTTGTAGGGGTATTAGACTTTTTAAGTAAAGGGTTTATATAGTTCTGAAGAAATAAGGAAAACAAAGTTTACAGAGAAGCCTTAAAGTTAATGGCCTTTTCTCAGCAAAGATTTATAAATAGATGTATAACCTCTTTTTGAGTGAAATTTATGGGAAAAAACAAAAACAAAAACAAAAAAAAGAAAGTAAGTGTAAAGAAAGAAAAATATGCAAAGTTCAGAAAAGGGCAACCGTCAACTATGACTTTTACTACTCCAGAGATTACTCCTGAACAACAAAAGCAGATGCAGGAAGATGAGAACAGTATAGGATTGTTTTGGAGATATAACAAGAGGCGCCCTACTATTAAAGGGATAGGTGCAAAGAGCAAAAGATAGAAAGTTATTATTTTCTTATTTTGTAAAATTGCACTTTTTGGATTTAAAGCAAAGTTTGTATACTATAACCCCCATCTCCCAGGTAGTTCTAAGATTGATTGAAAGGTTTATTGTTGAGAAATACCCAGCCGCCATATCCTTATTCAGAAATGATTATAAACAATTCAGCAAGTTCAATCTTATTCTATCAATATATAATTACAATTAAGTTTAGTTTTTCTTATTTTGAAAAATTATTCTTTTCTGAATCTTTTTCTCATTATAGGTATAAGGAACATAAATTTTCTTTTTTGTTCTGGGGTCCATCCCTGTATAGTACATGCTTGTTGAAACAGTCATAGGAGTAGGTATAAATAATTGTACAGATTTTGCGTTCTTAAGGTGTTTTATTGCTTTGGCGAGTTCATTTGTTTCCTTGATACCTGAGCCGGGGTGCCCAACCATAAAATAAAAAGAAAGGTCATGATCTGTCTTTTTGAATAAATCTATAAAATCATCCAGCTTGCCCTTATCCTTATTCATTAATCTCAAAACATCTTTATTTACATGCTCAGGAGCAATTTTTAATCTGCCAGATATATGGTTTGCAGCCACTTCCTTGATATATTCAGGGGTGGCTAGATCATATCTTATCCCACTTCTTATAAAAACATGTTTTACCCCTTTGATTTTTCGCGCTTTTCTTAAGAGCATTATCAATTTCTTATTGCTCCTGTCTAATTTTGAACAGTCAATACAACTTTTATCACATTCATTGCAGTCCATCCCATACATATTTGCTGAAGGGCCACCCAGGTCATCAATATTTCCCTTAAAATGAGGGAGTTTGGTTATTCTTTCAATCTCTTCTAAGATGGATTTTTCTGAACGTGAAATAATCTTGTTTCCTTGAGTAAGCTTTAAAGAGCAAAAATTACAGTCTCCAATGCAGCCGCGATGCGTCACAACACTGAACTCAAAACCGCTCAATGTTTTGTTATTAATTTTCCGCGTGAAAGGAAAACTATAGTAGTAATCTAAATCTTTTGAGGTGTATTTTGGGCTTTTAAATTGCACCAAATACCTATTGTCTATTTTCTGCGCTAGATTCTTGCTGTTACTAAAATGATTTTGCATATTTAAGAACTCCTCCTTTGAATGCAAAACATCCTGGTAGCTGGGAATCTCAATAAAATTGGATGGAACACTTTGGCTAATTATGCATGTTCCATCAATTCCATCAAGAGGTTTATTATTTTTTACCCTTGCGGCAATTTCAATTATCTGCTTTTCTGCACTTCCATAAGCAATTATGTCTGCTCTGGAATCAAAAATGATGGGCTTTCTTAATTTATTGTCCCAATAGTCATAGTGAACAAATCTTCTTAGGCTTGCTTCTATACCACCCAAAACAATAACAGAATCCTTGAAGTGCTTTTTGATCCAGTTGCTGTACACTATCCCTGCTCTATCTGGAACAGTTTCATTATAATTAAGGAATTTGTCATCTCTTCTCAATTTTTTTAAAGGAGTATAGTTCCTGACCATGGGGTCTATACTGCCTGAACCTACACCAAAGAAAAGATTAGGTCTGCCGAGCTTGGTTACATCCTCCTCACTTCCAGGCATCTCTATAATTCCCACTTTGTAACCTTTGATTTCCAAAAGCCTTTTCAATATGGCTGTGCCTGATAATGGACTATCAAAAAATAGTTCACCTATTACAAAAATGATATCATATACCACAAACAGGTATATCATCAGTAGTTTTTTAAATCTTTCCCTGCACATAATATCTATATTTTCCAGAAAGGGAATTTAAACAAGTATTTCAATCAAAAAATAATGTATAAATAAATCAAGGGGCAACTATACAAAAAATATGGTATGCTTTTGGGAGAAAATATTCCACTACTGAAAATTTATATGAAAATGGACAAAATATATCTGGTTTATACTAAGTTATTGGAACATTATGGCCCTCAGGGATGGTGGCCGGTAACTCCAATAGGCGGATGCAAAGGAAAACTGCCAGATGCACCTATTTATGGAATCAGCTTGAAGAATGAAAAGCAGAAGCTGGAAATTATATTCGGTGCCTTGCTGACCCAGAACACCCAATGGAAGCCAAATGTTGAAAGGGCAATTATCGAGCTTAACAGGCTTGACTTCATGGATATTGATAAAATCCTAAATGCAAAGCAGGAGGTTATTGCTGAGGCAATCAAGAGTTCAGGTTATTTCAACATGAAGGCAAAGAAGCTAAAGAATATGGCTGAATTCCTAAAGAAATATCCACTACCCGAGCTCAAAAATATGGACTTGCGGAAGGCAAGAGAACTGCTCATAAGCATAAATGGCGTAGGACCTGAAACAGCAGATTCAATATTGCTATACGCCCTTAACAAGCCGATTTTTGTGGTGGATGCTTATACAAAAAGAATTTATTCCAGGTTTTTTGATATTAAAGAAGAGTTAAAGTATGATGAACTGCAGGAAATTTTTGAGAATAACCTGGAAAAAGATGCAAAACTGTTTAATGAATACCATGCTTTGCTGGTTGAATTGGGGAAAAATTACTGCAAAAATAAAAAACCTTTATGCAGTAAATGCCCTGTTAAAGCCGATTGTGAAAATTATAGATTAATGATAAAAAATAATTAAAATATTTCATAAATTTTTACAATAACAAAATGGAGAAATTCAGAAAAAACAACAGATATAGGCACTTGAATTTGAATAGTTGATAGATGAGGTATTTGTAGTAAAAATAAAAAAAGAGTATATCTGAATATGCTCCTGGATTTAGATTTAATCTTCTTATTTCAGATAATTCTGGTAAAACTCCTGGATAGGGTTATTGGGAATGTAGAGATGAAAAAAGCGTTAAGAGATTTATTGTTTGAAACAAGAAATTAACAGAAACAAAAAAGAAATTAAAGAAGAAAAAATCATTTTATGCTGTCTATTGTTGGGTTGTAAGGGACTCCCAGATATTTATTTACCACCTATAAAAGACTACAAAATAGAAAGGTTTAAATATTAATTGAGTTATTAGATTGTACGGGAGTAAATCACAATGGCAGAAAATACAATAAAAATACTTAGTTCAGTTCAACCAAGAGAACGCTTTGTGTTGAAAGAGGATAGAAGTCTGGAAAGAATTGCTGAAGATGCTCCAAAACCAGAAGGACACATTGCTGTGGTTAATCCACATGTGGCTATTTTGTATGTTGAAGATGGCAATTTTGTTAGACCTGTTGAAGAACTCAAAAAAGGTCAAAAACCGTATGAGTTTCCAGACCAGTTTACAGTTTACATACAGACATAAGACTTTAACGTCTCTAACCCCTGATTCTTTTTTAGGCATTTTCAAAAATTGAATATAACTAAGGTCAGATTAAACTCTTTTTCATACTTAAGTTGGGAAAAATTGTGTCCGCGGAGTTGAGAATAAGTCCGTGTTGCTGAGCGTAAGCGAAACTTTATTCAATAAAATTAAGAGACTGAGGCATAGTAATCTGTTTTTTATATTTCATTTTTTGTACACATTCATATAAAAAGAAGGTGAGGGTAGTTGCAAGGAAGGATAGTAATTATCAATTGAAATTCTAAGGTTTTTTTGAAAAGTTAAACCTGGAAAATTATCAATTTCTTCTAATGTACTAAAAAGTATGAAAGATGTTCCCTTATCGGATTTTTGGGCAATTTTTTCTGCAATATCGTTTTCACTACTAAGATAATTGAAGAAAGTTTTAATGTCCTTAAATTTAACACCTGCTTTTTTGTACGGTTCATCCTCTAGGAAGTCTCCACAGGTTATTATAGCAGGAACCTCATTGATTAATGATGCTGACTTTAGATCTTTTATATTTTTACTAGCTAATGCTGCAATTGATGGGTCATATTCGATTCCGATAGAAGGAATATTATATTTTCCAGCTGATAAAGCTACAACTCTTCCGTCTCCTGCACCAGTATCACAAAACCAACTACCTGTATCAATAATCCCTTCATCAACAAGTTGTTGTAATCCAATATCAATATGCTCTAATGGAGAAGCATAAAATATACCAACATCAGTATCAATTCCATAAAGATTTGTTGACCTTACTTTTTTGTCAAGGTTATCCAGTGCCTCCATTATTCCAGGTTGATTGCTCATAATAAATGATGAAATAACTTTTTATTTATAAAATTTACTACTTATTTAGGATAACACATTGTTCATGCCCAAAACCTCTTATTGTTTTTAGGACTTAAATATAATTGAGTTTAACATCGGAATTTAACGAAGTGCCGAGCCCTCGAAAATTTTGTCGAGGAAAACTTAGGCAACCCAAAGTTTTCACTCCTGACAAAATTTTCAGAGATGGCGAGGCATTTGGGGAAAATCGGGAAAACGCTTGGCGTTTTAGGCTATGCCGACCGATTTTCCCGTTAAATTCCTGTTAGTTACTTTCCCAGTTACGAGCAAACATTTAAAGAATTACAGCGACTATAAGAAGCAGGTTCTTTCATGTTACACAATCAGTTAATATATCAATATGTTTGCGGAGTTCTGGGAAATTTCGTTCCGAAAAGTTAAATTTAAGTTTCCAATCAATCTCTGCCAAAGGCAGACTATATTTTAGGGAATTCTCTCCAATCCAGCGAACAAGGTGAGCCTTCAAGGAAATACATCAAGGGCAAGAAGTGTGTTTATCAAATGAGGCGAAGCCGATACATTAAAACAAAGTATCAAGGGGCAAGAAAACTGTTTATGAAATAAAATCTAACGTAATAAGTTTTAATTTTTTATTGTTAAACTCATCTAATCCCTCTTTCTCATGAACTAATTTATCGCTTATAAAATCCGAGAGTAATTTTATTAACTTTTTCCAATTAGGCGATCTTTTATATTGTTTCCATATTTTTCTTAGTAATTGAAGTCTTTTTTTTGTCAAGCTTATATTTAATAGTTTTTCTTTAGTTTGATTCCATTCTTTTTCTAAAATATCATCTTCAGGAAAATCTAGTAAATAGTCATCTATTTCATGTTCAATTTCTCTTACAACACTAATTAAGAATTTTGTGCTTCTTTCTTTACTCCACTGTACTTGTTGAGTATCTGTTTTTTCTTTACTTTCAATATCTTTATATGTCTCTTCAATATCTTTAATTATCTTATTATTAATTTCATAAACTTTATCAAAAAAATCAGGAATCACTCTAGTGGTTTTATCAGTACACGAAATATATCTCATAATTTCTGTTTTATTCTTTAATAAAAACTTACCTTCTAAATCATACATATACCAGAAATGAAAATCCTCAGAATACTTGTAATAAAAGAATATTCCTTTAATTCCTTTGTTTGATAATCCGCTATGAATACCATCTGGAAGCTCTTCTAATTCACTCATAGACTTCTTTTTCAAGTAAGTCTTCAAAGGTTGATAAAATAATTCTCCCCCTCCAAATACATCATTTTCTAATTCATCTAGAATTTTTGAATCTTGTTCTTTGATTTTTCTAATAATTCCAAATACTTTAGGGTGAATTTTCTCTCCTAAAACTGTTTGGTCAAGTCCAACCGATTTATCTATATCAATTATTTTATTCTGTAGAATACTTACTAATTTTAATAATGTCTCAAGTTCATCTTCTGGGAAGAAGTTATAGATGTATATTTTATCAAATTTCGAACCAATTCTGTCAATCCTTCCAGCTCTTTGAATCATCCTTGTTGGATTCCAATGCAAATCATAATTAATTAATATCTGGGCGGTTTGTAAGTTTTGTCCTTCAGATAAAACATCTGTACTTAGTAATATATCAATATCTCCCTTTGTAAAATTAGCTATTATTTTTTGTCTTTCAATTGAAGACTGTGAACCAGAAATTTTGACTACATTTATTTTTTCAAATTCCTTTTGTTGACTTATATAATCATGG
>JADHVE010000015.1 GCA_016784195.1 Candidatus Woesearchaeota archaeon
CATTTTACCTCTTGGATAAGCTTATCCAGGTTTTTTTTATTAACATCTCTCTTATATTTTTTTGCAGCTTCAATAACCTTTTCACGGTTAACCTTAATACCTGTCTGCTTTAACAGCTCGGTTATAGAGCCAGATATAATATAAGAGCTGAACTGGGTTACATTAACACCTTCATTGCTGTAATGGCACCTTTCAAAATCCAGCAAAACAGGCTTTTTTGTTTTAGCCTCAATCAATATGTGTTTATAGGGATGGTGCATCTCTTCTTTATTCATCTTCAGCTGATCCATCCTGAAGCATTGTATAAATATCTGTTTTATTATCTTCTTAATTAAGTTTTTATTCTTCTTATCCAGATGCCTTACAAAGATAGGAAAAAGTTCTCCATCAACGTACTCATAAACAAGAAAGTCCTTTGTTTTGTCATAATAGACTAATTTAGGCCCAATATTTTTCTTATTTAAAATCTTAAGGGAATTAGCCTCATTTTCTATCCTTCCAACAGCTTTACTCTTTGCCAGCTTTTTTTTTATAACAACTTTCTTTTTTTTATAATTTCCAACATACAACAATCCCCTATGGCCTTTTGTAAAATAAGTTATATCCTTAATTTCTTCAATTTTCATTTGTCAATAAGATAAACATACAGCTCTTCAAAAAATATACGCTGTTTATTTAATTCTATCAATCTGAATCTTTTTTTCAATAAATATTTTTCTAATTTTTCCTTTCCGGTTAAAGAAGAAAAAACCATCAAAATTTTTGTATTTGGCTTGAGAAATTTCTCTGCCTCGTTTAGAAACCTGCATATTAATTCATAACCTTCTTTGCCTCCGTCTAAGGCAAGGTCTTTAAGCTTAGGATCATCCGGCAGATAAGGTGGATTAAATATGATTGTATCGAATTTTAAATTACTAAACCTCTTATCAACTCTGAAGATTTTGAACAAATCTGATTTAAGGAAAACTACTTTCTTGTCATTTATATTATTTTTACAGTAATCCACTGCTTCTTTGTCAATGTCTACAGCATATACCTTTACTACTTTTTTTAATTTTGCCGCAGTCATTGCCTGTATTCCAGATCCTGTTCCTATATCTAAGACAACACCTTTTGCATATTTCTTAACCTGCTCTGCCAGCATCAACGAATCTTCTCTAGGTTCATACATTTTTATCAATCATTAGTTTTTTACCATTAATTGTAGTTATCCAATAACAATTATTTGACTCTTTTTTTAGTTTTATTTATAGACCACTGGAATCGAACTAGGATATCTTCCCTGCGAAGGAAGTATCTTGCTATTAGGCTATGGGTCCAGTTATGGGATAAATAGGCTATTGACTATATAAAATTAATGAAAAGAAAAAACAAAAAAATTACTTGCTTAATGTAATCTCAATTGTACTTACTCTTACATCCTTGCCTTCTTTGTTTTGAAAGCCTTCGCTGTCAATTTTTATGTCCTTTACAGTCACTCTCCCTTCCAGGAACCTTTTTGCTGCAACTTCTGAAACATCCACTGCTCTGGAAATAAACTTTCCACGGGCCTTAACTATGACCTCAGATGCATTCTTGGTTGTGAACTGCATTACAACTCCTGTAACATAATTCATAAATGGCTTTCCGCCAATAAACATTGTGTTGTCTTGTGTTCTCCTTTCTGCCACTTTCATTCCATCTTCTGCCACTTTCATTCCATCTTCTGTCATTTTACTTACCTCCACGTTATTTTAGGCTATCTGTGTATTTATTGCTATTGAACCACATATTTTACCTATCATATCTATATTTATTTATAAAGTTTTGCACTAATTAGAGTTACTAATCCTTTCGTTCTAATAGCAATGATTTGATTAACACCCACAAATTTTGAAACTAAACAATCACACCATTTCACTCAATATCTTTGCTCCGAGCTTGACAGTCATCTCATTTACATCTTTCTCAGGGTTTATCTCAACCAAATCTAGGGCTTTGAGGTTTTTCAATAACTTCAATTTTTTCAGAAAATACAGCAGTTCTCTGGAAGTCATACCTGCAGGCTCGGGGTAGCCAGTGCCTGGAGCAAAAGCAGGATCAACAACATCAATATCTATTGAAACATACAAACCATCAAAATTTTTAGCAACACTCATTATTGACTCACAAACCTCATGAATATTTTCATTAGCAATTTCTTTCATACTGAAAAACTTGATTTTGTTCTCTTTCAAAAATTTATGCTCACTCTTATGCCAGCTCCTTAATCCAACTATGATCAGATTTTCTTTTTTTAATTTGCCTTCTTCAATTAAGACTTTTATAAAATCCTCGTGCGTTGCCGGCTTAAAGTTATTCACGCAGTCTGGATGCGCATCAAACATGACTAAACCCATATTATCAAAGCTCTCAGAAAAAGCCTTAAAGCAGGAGTAAGTTATTGAATGGTCTCCCCCTAAAAAACCAAATTCCCTAGCCTCGCTTAAGCTATCTTTTATTTTTATATATATCCTTTCATTATTTTCTTCAACATTTGTTTTTTCAGTTTCAACATCTTCAATATCAGACACAGGCAGCATTCCTTCTTCATTCAGATAAAATTCCTTCAGTTTAGAAATTATTTTATCTGGAGCTTTTTCGCAGCCTTTTGTTTTGCCCAAGCCGTTTATAGCCGGGATTTTGATTAGTTTCATCAGAAACAGGTAATGATAGTTATATAATAAATTTTATGTTTTAGCGTTTAGCAGAAATCCTTGTCGGTTTATCTTGTTAAACTATTGCTTAACAACCTTAACTCTTATAATCCTATTACCTCCCACTTCCTCCACAATAAGGTTGAACTTTCCATGCTCAATTTTTTCATGCTCTTGTGGTATCTTCCCTGTTTTGCTTAAGATAAACCCCCCTAAGGTATCATAATTCTCATCTTCTGCGATATTTATATTAATTTTTTCATTAACCTCATCAATATCAGCCTTCCCCTTTACCATCCACTCTTTTGCCTTTATCTTTCTTATATTAGGGTCTCTTTTATCGCTTTCATCCATTATCTCTCCTACAATCTCCTCTAAAATATCCTCTATTGTAACCAAGCCTGTAATAGTGCCGTGCTCGTCAACAACAATTGCCATATGCTCCTTTCTTTTCTGGAACTGCTTTAACAGGCTGTCAATTTTCTTTGTTTCAGGGACAAAATACGGCTTTTTCATCATTTTGTCTAAGCTTAGAGACCTCTTTTTGCTGGTCATATGCTTCATAACATCCCTTAGGTAGATAATCCCAACCATATTATCCTTTGATTTCTCATAAACAGGAATTCTTGAAAACTGATTTTTTAATATAGGAATAATTACATCTTTTATTCTTAATTTGGAGCTTACCATAAACATATCAGTTTTTGGTGTCATGATTTCACTGACATTTATGTCGTCAAACTCAAAAATTTTGTTAATCATATCTTTCTCCATCTCGTTTATTGAACCCTCTTCTTCACCTACCGTAACTATGCTTTTAAGGTACTCCTCTGTAACTGTCGGCTTTTTTACTGTTCCTCCGAACATTTTTATTAAAATCTTAAAAAACCAGCCAAACATTTTTATAAGCGGATAAAGAATAATGCTTAAATACCATATAGGCAGCGCAACAAACTTTGCATAAGGCTCATTAAACTGTGTTGCTAATGATTTAGGGGTTATCTCTCCAAAAACCAGAATTAAAAAGGTCATAACTCCGGTAGATATCCCTATTGCGTTGCTTTCAAAAACCTGAAGCGCAACAGAAGTTGCAATAGCTGCAGCAGCAACATTAACCAAATTGTTTCCTATAAGAATAGTAGTCAGCATCCGCTGGGGATCATCCTTCAGCTTCTTAAGAATCTTAGCTGTACCTCCTCCTTTCTCCGCCCAATGCCTCACTTTCAGCCTGCTCAATGAAACCAGCGCAGTCTCAGAGCCGGAAAAGAACGCAGACAAAGCCAGCAAAACAATCAATGTTATTATTTGCTCCTGTAAAGTCATTTTTTCTCTTTTTTAATTAATTATTTTTTTGCCATTAGGCGCTTTATTACATATACAATTATCTGACTATTTTTTAGCTTTGTTTTTTGATTATTTTTTTATTTTTAAATTAAAATAGATTAATAACGATTAACACAATCAAGTTAACAACTGATTGTGATTCTGTTTGTGCACTACTGGTATTTTTATTAATGGCTCTTAATTATATTGACTTTTTATTTATTGATTTTATTGTTTAATAACTTATTGATTTCTACATCTTCTCCAAAGTCTCTATCCCCAACAAGCTCAAACCATTGCTCAAAACCTGCTTTACAGCAGTTATTAACAGCAATCTTGCCTTTTTAACATCTTCATTTTCCTTTAATATGGGGCATGAATGGTAAAATTCATTCAACCTTTGAGCTAGTTCATAAAGATAATTGGCTATTATATGCGGCCTTAGATCAGCTTCCATCTTATTTACAATGTTGGGAAACTCTGACAGTTTTTTTACCAGCCCTGTTTCTTCTTTTTTATCTAACAAGGAATAGTTTATTTTAGAGTCTATTCTTTTATTATGTTTTTTTAATATGCTGCAGACCCTTGCATAAGCATACTGTATGTAGGGCGCAGATTCTCCTTCAAAGCTTAAGGCCTGCTGCCAGTTAAAAACAACATTCTTTTCAGGGCTTACCCTCAGTATAGAATATTTTATCGCTCCGTAGCCGATTTTTTTTGCTGACCTTTCATCTGCCTTTCCATGCCTTTTTTTAATCTCTATTTTTGCTTTTTTTACTGCCTCTTCCATAAAATCTCCCAGTAAAACAAGATTTCCTTTTCTAGTGGACATCTTGCCTTCTTCCAGCAAAACAAAAGAATAATGTACAACTTCAGGGGTAGCATAGCCCATTATCTTCAATGCAGCTGAAATCTGTTCAAAATACAGTTTCTGATCCTCGCCTAGAACAACTATATTATGGCCCAGACCTACCTTTTCTGTTGTATATGCAATGTCCCTCAAAGGATACATAGAAGTTCCATCGCCTCTTGTCAAAACCAGGACAGGAACTTTCATTCCCAATTCAAATCCCTTTTGGTCTAAAACCCACCTATTGTCTTTGTCAATAAACAAATTGCCCGTTCTTTCTAATTCTCTTAATATGGCAACAGTCTTTTTATCAAACAAATACTTGGACTCATAATCAAATTTGTCATACTTGATTCCTAACTCGGTAAATAACTTTATCTGACCTTTAACGCAGACATCAACTATTCTTTTAAAATCTGCTTTAACCTTTTTGTCTCCTTTTTCTAACTTATACATCAAATCAAAAACTTTTTTTTCCAGCTTTGTGTCTTTCTCGAATTTTTTATTGATTTCTATGTAATTTTTCAGCAAATCCTCAAACCGGATATTTTTTTTATTTCTAATACCTAAAACAAGCATGGCTATTTGTTTTCCTATATCATTGATAAAATAATGTGTTTCAATGTTATAGCCCTGAAACTTTAAAGTCCTTACAATACAGTCTCCGATAAATGCATTTCTTGCTCTGCCTACATGGGGGGATGCATTTGGGTTAATACTTGTATGCTCAACAACAATCTTCTTCCCTTTGCCGGAATCAGAGCTTCCATACCTGTTTTTTTCTTTTATTATCTTTTTTAATATATCTCCTGCTAATCTGTTTTTATTAATAAAAAAATTGACATAAGGACCCACAGCCTTGACCTCTTGGATTAAGAATGTTTTAGGAAACTTTATTGCTAGATTTTCAGCTATCTCATTAGGACTTTTCTTAAGAACTTTTGCTAAATTAAAGCAGGGAAACGCATAATCCCCCAGTTCAGGATTTGGAGGAACTTCTAAATTTACTTCCTGCTTTGTCTCTTTTTTTAAGAATTTTATAATCTCTTCCTGAAATTTATCCATAGAATTAGATTATTTTATTTTATCGTTTTAAACCTTTTGTTTTTTTAAAGAAATAAACCTCCATAATCTAAGGTGCAGTTAAAAAAGCAGGGAAATGATCCTTCTTGTAAGTCTTATATCCGGAAAAGATTTCAATCTCTTTTGTAAGGCATGTAAAATAAGGTGAGTAACCTTTTGCATGATCCATATTTCAATTTTTTCTGAATTCAGCTCAAGATAATTTAATACCTCCTGCTCCACTATTTTCCAAGATTTTTTAACTCTTTTTTGTTATATCTTACTTATTATATAAGGATAGTACAATTTCACAAAGAAATAACTCAGAAGTATTTATAAATAAGTAATTCCTACCTTAACTGATATAAATTCTAAAGAATTTGTATTATTTTTATTCAAATAGTTAAAAAAAAGATTCTTGATTAAAATGATAAATCAAAGCTTAGTTAGCAGGATTAATGGGCCTCGGATTAATCTTGGGATACCTATGACAAAAAAACATGCACTTGATGCCTATACTCCCGATGAAAAAAATCCATTTATCCAACAAATAGCTCCTGTTTTAGAAAATCATCCTGAATTAGATATATATCTCCCTCTTGACCAAATTACAAAGCCGTCACAGGCATTGGAAGTTAAAAGAACAGCTCCATATGCAACAGTAATAGACAATAATTCAAAGCCAATACAAAGATTTAGGCAAGACTTATCGGATTTAGTTGGAGAAGAGATCAAGCCCGGCAAGGGTATCAATGTCCATGGCTTGTTTGGGCTAATCCTAAGCACTGCAGGGGGGCATATAGCCATTCATGATGGGGATATTACAACCTACAGCGAACTAATGCTCAGGAGATTAACAGATCCTATCCAAAAAGACCCTTCAATCGATTTTTTAAAAGCAAATTTTATCAGATACGTTGAGAAAGACGGAATAAGAATTCCTAATGGAAGGGCAAACTATCTTTTTGTTGAAGGATTCTTAAGGACAATAAAAGAATTGTATGGGGATAATAAAAAAGCAGAAGGTTTGATTAACAGCCTTTTGTCCTACAAATACAAATTAGCTGGAGAGGTTGGCCTGAGTGAAAAATTTGCATCTCAGGTCCAGATAACGCCTGGATACGGAATGGAAACTGATATGTTGATAGATTTTCATAAATACCAAAAATCACATGGGTTAAAAAGGGCCCAGACATATATAGGGCAGTACGACCATGACCACCAGTCTATGGGAAATAACAAAGGTGAACAAGGCGAATCTTCAGGACTTAGTGGTATGGCAGAATCTATAGCAGCCAGTCTATTTTATAATCTAAAAGAGATAGGCATAAGATTTGATGATTCTGATAACCTGGAGCAGATGACTGAGCAGCATATCATTGAATCAAAGAAGTTTGTTACAGGAGAATACAAGCAGTTTTTGATAGATCATAAATGCGTTTATAATGAAAAAGAGCTTTTTGAAAAGGTTGAACATTTTTCAAAGTCAATCAGCCCTGCTTATAACTATGTTGCAGAGGATAAGAAAGTTTTAAGGCTGCCTGCATGGACTCCAGAATTAAAGGACAGGTACAGAAGTAATTTTATTGAAGCAATTCTTGAATTAAATCCAGAGAGAGAATCATCTTTATTGTCTGGAAAAAAGATATACTCAGTTCCAGCTGAAATATTTTCTCCACAGCTTCCACTAGTCAGCAATGATCCTGCCTACTTCAGGAGTTTATCCAATTAAGAATATAAGCTCTCTATTTTTATGAACTTAACTGTTAAAATAAATTAGTCAATAAATAACTCTCTGGAGATTTAATAATTTTACTAATCATTTACAGGATCAAACTTATAAAAAGACTCATCCTCTTCATCATCATAGCCTACAATCATTTCATTATCAAGAACTCTTCTCCAGTTTCTTGTTCTTTCATCTATTAACCTGTCTTGATTCTCATCTTCCAGATTATCATAATAATATCTTTTATTCAGCTCATTCCTTTTATCCCAGCTTTTGTAGAAAAATGCATCATCACTCTCCTCCCCTTCAATAGAATAAGTCTTAAATTCAGCTTTTTCTTCTTCAGGTATTGTAAACGTCAACATCTTAGTTTCTTTAATTTCTTCAGCGCATCCGCTAATCAAAATCAGGCCTATTAGCATAGGTATTACATATTTCATCTTATAAATTCAATTATATTTACTTAACAGTAGTTAAATTATTTATAAATGTTTTGGTTTCAACCGATAATTTTGACTGTCAGAAAAATACTGTTAGTATGTACATTTACTACAATTTGCTATATGTAGGTTAAGAACTAGCTTTATTCCGTTTTATGTCGAATCAAATCCTTAATAGTGATAATCTTTAATTCAAACTTTTCAGCAAATTTCTCCAAATCCTCCAATCTTGCCATTTTGCCATTATCGTTTATTATTTCGCAGATAACTGCTGCCGGATAAAGCTCAGCTAATTTAACAATATCAACTGCTGCTTCTGTATGGCCTGCTCTTGCTGATAACCCATTTTCTTTATATCTCAAAGGAAACATATGCCCTGGCCTCAATAAATCTCCAGGCTCAGTATTATCATCTAATATTGCCTTTACAGTCAATGCCCTGTCAAAAGCAGAAATCCCTGTAGATGTATTTTTTGAATCAACAGAGACAGTAAACTGGCATTTTGTAGATTCAGTATTCTCTTTAGTCATTAAAGGAATTTTTAACTCATCCAGCCTTGAGCCGATTATAGGCATACAGACCAAGCCTCTGCCATATTTTATCATAAAATTGATCTGATCAGCATCAGCCTTTTCTGCAGCTATCACTAAATCCCCTTCATTCTCCCTGTTCTCATCATCAACAATAATTATAAATCTGCCTTCTTTGATGTCTTTTACAGCTTCCCCTATTTCTGAAAATACCATACAAAATGAGAAACCAAGCTAATATAAAAGCGTAACTACTCAATTCTTGGTAATTTAACGCTCAGTGCGTATTTTTAAACATTACATCAGATTGTTCCTAGAATCAATTGCTTAGTGGGATGGGTTAATAATTCTTTAGAACTTAAATTAAAAATGGAAAATGTCAAGTTGCAATAAATATCAGAAAAAGTTATGAGAACCTGAATCTTGTCTCTTTCTGTTTTTTTAGGATTCAAATTTAGTGCAATATTCCAAATTAAAAATTTAGAGTTTTATTCTTACTCTTATTTTCTTGAGATTATTGAAGTTATCATCAAGCCTAGACCCAATCCTATAAGTATGGAGCCTACAAATGCCAAAGTATTTGCTCTTAAGAAAAAAAAGCCAATACCTACACCTAAAATGACACCTCCACCAATAGCCCATGAACTGTTATCCTCTTTTTTATTTGCCATAATTCAGAAATAAAATCTTAAGTATATACAAGTTGTGTCTGAGGTAAATAAGATCAACCAGAGCGGTGTTTTTTTATTGATATCTTAGCCAAAACATTCTTGTGCATCCTTCTTATAAATTCGACTCTGTCTTCTATTTTCATGATATCCATCACGCCCTGTGCAATTAAGTTAAATGCAAAAGGCGAAGGCATGCTAGTATTAATTTCCTCAACTTTTATCTTCCCTTTTTCTATGTCTTTTAAAACCTTGGTAGTATTCTCTATATCCATCAAATCCTCTAAAACCTCTCGTCTTGCTTCCTTTAAGATGGAAAAGTTAATGTCTATCCTCTTGACAGCGTTCATCAATATCATTGAGCTTACCTGCTGTCTTCCTACATTTTTTTTCTTTCCCATATAATTTCTTAAAATCATTAAAGCCCTTGTTGCGCAGTTCCTAAATCTCCTCTTCAATACCTCGCTTCTTTCAATAGCCATGCTCATAACCTTTCCAATATCTTTGGATTTCAATAACTTGAATGCATGCATCACATTGACTACCTTTTCAGACGCAATATAAAATCCATTATCATTAATTCCAATCTCAACATCCCTATGCTGGGTTCTTGAAATTGCAAAAGCCACTGCCCTGCTCAGGCAGTCATTTACCCTTCTGCCGAATAAGCTGTGGAATATAGCATATCTTCTATTATTGTCAGAATACTGCTCAACTATTATCCTGGTATTCGAAGGGATAGTGGCAAAATTAAATTGTTCGTAAAAATAATTATAGATAGAATTAGCAGCATTATCATCAACATACAGGAATTTGCTGATAAACTTTAAAATTTCTTCTTTACTCTCTCCAGAGCAAAACCTCTCATTCATCAGTCTTCTGAATCTTCCAATTTCTAAAGCTAAATCAAAGCTCAAAGGCAGCATCTCCGAAAACCATGAAGGCACAGTAGGGGGCCTATTGGTGGATGCATTGACCTGAGCAACCATACCTCGGCTGAATTTAAACTGATAAACCTGGCCTCCTAAGACAAAAACATCTCCAGGCTTTAATTTCTCAAGAAACGCCTCTTCTATAGTTCCAACAACCTGCTCGCCAACCTTGACTTTTACAGAAGTTTTATCAGGAATCGTTCCAATGTTGGTCATATACACCACTCTTGCCAGTCTGCCTCTTTTTCCAATCATTCCTGTCTCTTCATCATGCCATATTCTGGCATAAATATGCCTGTCTTCCAGAGAGATGTATTTGCCCGCTAAATAATCTATAACCTCAGAAAAATCTTTTTTGCTAAGTTTTCTGTAGCAATAAGATCTTTTTATCAGCTCAAAAAGCTCAGTGATGCTGATTTTATCATGGATTGCTATTCCATAAATCTGCTGGGCTAAAACATCTAAACAATTAGTGGGAATATGAATCTTGTCTATTTTTTTCTCGATTGCAGACTTCAATATAACACTGCATTCAACCAGATCATCCCTGTCTAAGACAATGATTCTTCCTTTGGTTGTATCCTTCAGCCTATGCCCGCTTCTTCCGATTCTTTGCAAAGCTCTTGCAACAGATTTAGGGCTGCCTAAGCAAATTACTAAATCAATATACCCTATGTCTATGCCTAATTCCAGGCTTGTTGAACAAACAACTGCCTTTAATCTCCCTTCCCTTAGCCTTTTCTCAATATTATGCCTTAGCGTCTTGCTCAAGCTTCCATGATGGGCACCTATGCCTTTATTTTCATCCTCACCTGTTTCTGTATAATTTTTTGGAAACTTTTCTTTCAGGTGGTGGACAACTCTTTCTGTAGCTGCCCTTGTATTTGTAAAAATCAACGTAGTCTTATGTTCCTGTATAAGCTCATCTATAAGGGAGTACATTGCACTGTGTATTTTTTCATGCGCCATATCCGCCAAGTCAGGAACAGGGCTTAAGACCTTTAAATCCGTTTTTTTCAGAAACTGCACATCCACGATTTTGCATTCTCTCTCTTTGCCATCATCATAACCCACTAAAAATTTTGCAACCTCTTCCAGGGGGCTTATCGTAGCTGATAATCCAACCCGAGCCAGATGAGAAGACAGCTTGGCTAATCTCTCTATAGACAGAGACAAATGAACTCCTCTTTTGTTCTCAGCCAGAGCATGAACCTCATCTATTATGCACCACTGAACATCTTTTAAATGATCAACAAATTTGACAGAAGAAAGCAAAATAGCCAGGGATTCAGGGGTTGTAATCAAAATATGCGGCGGATTTTTTAGCATAGCAGACTTTTCTTGTGTAGATGTATCTCCAGTTCTAACACCTACTCTGATGTTCATTTTTTTTCCAGCTATAGCCTCCATCTCTTTTAGCGGTTCAACTAGATTTACCCCGATATCCTCATTCAAAGCCTTAAGCGGAGAGATATAAACACAATATATCTTATCTTCTAAAATGCCTTTTTCGCTGGAGTCAATAAGTTCATTCAGAATTGATAAAAAGCCTGTTAAAGTCTTAGTTGCCCCTGTCGGAGCACTCACAAGTATGTTGTTTCTCGAATGAATCTCCATAACACCATACAGTTGCGGCAGAGAAAATTTCTTGAATTTACTAAAAAACCATTTCTCAACTATGGGATGTAGTATCTTTTTAATCTGCTCTGCCTTATACGGTTTTTCCATTAAAGTTATCATTTTTCTTTAATAATCCTGACAAGTTTCAATACGAAAAATTTTTATTTTTCTGATTGAGGATCATATAATAATTTTCAATATTGAAAATAAATATTTTAATTTAATTGAAAACTATAGTAAAAAAAGGTGGTTTATAAAGATTTAGATATGTACAATTTCTTATTTTTTTTAAAACAGCATAGTGCAAGATTAAAAGCAGATATCAACAATAAACAACCCCTCCTGATTTTAAATACAAAACAAAAAATAAACAAACATTTATAAATAAAAACTCATTTCCAGTTTTTGCGCTAACTTAGTTTAGCCATTCTATTGCCGCAAGGCAAGAATAAGTAAGTTCATGGGTAAACTACCAATAATCGAAATACCATTAGTGCACAAACAGAATCACAATCAGTTGTTAACTTGATTGTGTTAATCGTTATTAATTTATTTTAATTTAAAAATAAAAAAAAATACTCAAATAATTGTGCATGTGATAAATCACCCAATACATTCAAATTAATATTGATTAAAAAATAGATTGAAGGATTAATAATAAAATGGCAAGTATCTATGATGTGGACCAAGGCGAGCTTGTAGAACAAGCAGCTAAAGAATTAAAAAAAGTAGAGGACATAAAACTACCTAAGTCTATGTTCTTTGCAAAAACAGGAATGCACAAGCAAAGACCCCCTGTAGATAAAGAATGGTGGTATGCACGTGCAGCTTCTATTTTAAGGCTGACTTATAAGTTAGGCCCGATAGGAGTTTCAAAATTAAGGGTAAAATACGGTGGCAAAAAAAACCGGGGTGTAAGACCTGGAAAATTCTATAAGGGCTCGGGTAATATACTGAGGAAAATCCTACAGCAGCTGGAAAAAGCAGGCTTGGTCAAGCAGGAGAAGGATGGACAGCATAGGGGTAGGATAACAACTCAAAAAGGAAAATCATTTTTAGATAAGATCGCTGCACAATTAAGTAAAAGAGCTAAAATAGAAAAAAAAGAAGAGAAAAAAGAAAAAAGCCAGGAGCAGGTTAAAAAAACAAAAGAAAAGTCTGAAAAAGCAGAAAAAGAAAAAATTCCTGCAGAGCAATCAACCAAAGAAACAAATGATTCTGTAAAAACAAAAAAAGAAGAAAAAGTTCCCACAGCGCATGAGTTAGCTAAAAATAAATAATATGATGGATGAACTAGACCAGATAAGACAAAAAAAAATAGAGCAGCTTCAAAGGTCACAGCAGGAAAAATTTCAGCAGACCAATGAAGAATCACAGATGCAGTTGCAAATAGAACAACTTGAATCGATTGTTAAGCAGGCTTTAACTAAAGATGCACTGCAAAGATTCGGCAACTTAAAAGCAGCGCATCCGGAAAAAGCAATGCAGCTTTTGGCCATCTTAGCGCAGGCGCTTCAGCAGGGGCAGATAAGCCAGATTGATGATAACACATTAAAAGAGATTTTAATCAAGATAACCCCGGAAAAAAAAGAATTCAAAATCAAAAAAATATAAATCAATAAACAACACCCTTAAGAATAGGGCAATAATAAAAAACCAACATAAAAATATCAATTTTAATTTAAAAATAAAAAACAATCAAAACAAAATAAAAAACAATAATTAAAATGGCACGTTATATTCATCCCAGCAGAAAGAAAAGATTAATAAAAAAGAACAAGCAGACTAGGTGGGCTCCTTTCTGGACAGTGCCAAAAATATACGGCAAAGGAAGAAAAGTCCATCCAGGAAGGCATACTGTTACCAAACGAAGCTGGAGAAGAACAAAAACAAAGGCATAATTTTTTTTAAAGGCCAACAATAAATTTAGTCATTATAAAAAATCCATCAAAAACAAACCAATAACAAAAAGCTAAACAAATACTCAAATAATTGTTATGATATAAGATAACTCAATAGCTTAAAATTAATAATTAATAAAATGGCAAAGAAAGAAACAAAACCAAAGACAGTATTGGAGCGTGTTTATATAGTCCCTTTAAGAAAAGAATTCCAGAAAGCTCCTAGGTGGAGAAGAACAAAAAAGGCAGTCAAAGCTCTAAGGGAATTTATAATCAAGCATATGAAATCAGAGGATGTTAAGATTGGCAAATACCTCAATCTGGAACTATGGAAACATGGCATTAAGAATCCTCCTCACCACCTAAAAGTCAATGCTGTTAAAGACGATAAAAACACAGTCTTTGTAGAATTGGCAGAGCTGCCAAAAGAAGCTATCTTGGAAAAGAAAAAAGAAGCGGAAAAAGCAAAGGAAAAGGAAAAAAAAGAAAAAGAGAAAAAACCTGAGGAGAAAGAGAAAAAACCTGAAGCCAAAGAAGGAAAAACAGAAGAAACAAAAAAAATAGAAAAAGAAGAGCTAAAGGAATTAAAAAAAGAAATACCAAAAACAAAAGCGCCAAAACCAGAAACAATGCCCAAGCAGGTTGAGCAAAGGCCCACAGCCCCTCATCAGAAATAAAATCAATACATTTATTAAAAAATAATAGTTTCTTGTTCTTTATGAATAAATTACCATTCAAAAAAGTAAAAAGAAAAGTCTTAACTAAAAAAGAAGCTCAAACAGACAAAGAATACGGCCTTAAGCCAGAAGACAGAACAACCGAAGAAATCATAAATTATGGTATTGTCAATATTGACAAGCCAAAAGGCCCTACTTCTCATCAGGTTTCAGATTTTCTCCAAAAAATTTTACATATTAACAAGGCTGGCCATTCAGGAACTTTAGATCCTGGAGTGACTGGAGCTTTGCCGATTGCTGTAGGCAGGGCAACAAGGGTTGTGCAGGTTTTGCTTAAAGCAGGGAAAGAATACACTGCAATAATGCACCTGCATAAAAAGATTGAAGAAAAAAAGATAAAAAAAGTTTTTAAGGAATTCACCGGGAAGATAAGGCAAAAGCCCCCGATAAAAAGCGCTGTCAAAAGAGTAGAAAGGACACGAGAAATTTATTATTTAGACATTTTAGAAATCCAAGACCAGGATGTTCTGTTCAGGGTTGGCTGTGAAGCAGGAACTTACATAAGGAAATTAATCCACGATATGGGAAAAAAACTCGAAATAGGGGCCCATATGTCCCAATTAAGAAGGACACAAGCCGGCCCATTTACAGAAGAAACTTTGTTTACCCTGCAGGATCTGCAAGATGCTTTTTATTATTACAAAAAAGAGAATAAGGAAAAATACCTGAGAAAAATAATCCAGCCTGTTGAAAACGCCATAGCACATCTGCCCAAGCTCTGGGTTTTTGATAGTACAGTTGAGCCATTATGCCACGGTTCCGACTTAAAAATACCCGGCATCAGCAAATTAAACGATAAAATCAACAAGGATGATACTGTAGCTGTTCTGACTTTAAAAAACGAATTAATAGCTTTAGGAACTGCAATCTTAACTTCAGAAGAAATAATGAATCAAGAGAAAGGCATAGCAGTTAAAACAGACAAGGTTTTCATGGATCCGGAAACTTATAAGGCCAAATAAAAAATTTTATTAACCTTCTAATAAGTAAAAGATAAAATGATAGAATCCATCCCCTTGATGTTCTGGATCTGGCTGGCGCCTTTGATTGTCTGGAGTTTGGCATGGAAAGCAATAGGCTTATGGAAAGCCGGATGAAACAATCAGCTGGCTTGGTTTGTAATTCTGTTTGTAATTCATACAGCAGGAATCCTCCCTATAATCTACATAGTATTTTTTCAGAAGAAAAGAAAATAATCATTTAAGCCTAAAAACACCAAAAAACATCTAATTCTTAATATCTATATTAGTATACAAAAACGTAACATTTATATACTAGCTCTTTCTATAATATTTTTAATAAAAATTTGAATAAAAATAAAAATTCTGGAAAAGAGGTGTAAAAATGGATATTATTGTTGAAGAGGCATTAAAAAACTACAACCAAAACGAAAAAGATATTGGAAATATGGTTAGCCAGGCTAGCATTAAAGTTATAGGTGTCGGCGGAGCAGGCTCTAATATGGTTTCATGGTTATACAAAAAAGGTGTGAGGGGAGCTGAAATCATCGTATGCAATACAGACCAACAGCATTTGAACATCACAGATTCTGATAAAAAGCTTTTAATGGGAAAAGAATTAACCAGAGGCTTAGGCTGCGGAGGTTTTCCAAACAGAGGAGCAGAAGCTGCTCAGGAAAGCCTGAAGGAACTCAAGGATTTTTTGAAAGGAACTGATATGACATTTGTATGCGCTGGCATGGGCGGCGGGACAGGAACAGGCGCAGCTCCGATAATTGCAAGTATTGCTAAAGAAAACAATTCAATAGTCATAGGCACTGTTACAATGCCCTTCAACATAGAAAAAGCAAGAATAGACAAAGCTGAATTCGGGCTTCAGCAACTAAGGCAAGTTTCTGATACTGTAATTGTTATTGACAATAACCGCTTAGTCAACATTGCAGGTAATCTTCCTGTTCAGCAGGCATTCGCAGTCGCAAATGAATTAATATCCACTATGATAAGAGGCATTGTAGAGACAATCGCAGTTCCAAGTTTAGTAAACTTGGATTACGCAGATGTAAAGACAATAATGACAAATGGAGGAGTAGCTGCCATTGGCGTCGGAGCTTCTGACACAAACAACAGGGTAGAGGAAGCTGTTAAAGGCGCATTGTCTAATCCGTTGCTCGACATCAGCTACAAAGGAGCAACAGGAGCTTTAATACATATAGAAGGCGGAAACGACATGACTCTTGATGAGGTTAACCAGATAGGAGAACGGGTAACTGAAAGCCTTGATGCAGACGCTAATGTAATATGGGGCGCCAGAGTTTCAGATGCTATGAATGGCAAGCTAACAATAATGACTATTATAACTGGAGTCAAAAGCCCATGGATTGTAGGCAAAGTGGATGATCAAACAAGGCAGAGAGAAGCAACACATATAGGTGCTGAGTTGGGAATTGACTTCAACATTTAAAACCAATAATAACAAAGGCCACTATTAAATTGCTTTAAATTTTTTTATTTTTATAATTTTTAAACAACCAAATTCCACTATTCTATGGGTAGTGGCGGAGTATACAAACTTAACCTGTGCACATGGAATTTTGTGTGCTCAAAACCACTTGATATTGAAGCACGCTTCACAACATGCCGCACATCTCTAATGGACGGTTTTTGACAAACTAAAAGAATACACAAATAACTGTTATGATGTAACAGCACTTAATGGTTAAAATTAATGATTTAAAAATGGAGATTGGAAAACTTGAAGGTGCAGAGCTGTTGGCAAAAGAGCTGAAAGAGAAAGGAATTGCATGCTCGTGGGATGAAGCCAGGCAAAAAGCTGAAGATATAATACGGGCTACAGAAAACAAAAAGCAGGAGCCTGATGAACAGATCCAGATAATGGAGCAGCGCTATAAATTCTTATTAAATTCCCAGAATGAAAAGTTCAGTGAAGACATCAATATCTTAAAAAACACTTTATCTTCTGTTTCTTCTGAATTATTAAGCCTGAAAAGGCAGTTTGATGAGCAAAACAAAACAATAAAGCAGCAGGAACAAAGAATTGAGCAAAAACCAAAAGCTGAAATACAGCAAAAAATGCAGGCTGAAGAAAAAAAGAAAATAAGCTCTAAGGGAAAAATAGAGAATGAAGGTCTAAATCCAGAAGATTTTGCAGTAGACAAGATTTTTTATTGCGGAGTTAAATAATTCTGTTACCCTTTCTTAAGTTTTTTTAATCAACAGTAAACAGCCTGTTATCATTGCCCACATCAAAAATCCCTATCCTTGCTCCGGCATCCAGCCATCCATGTGCGTAATTAAGGCAGGCAAAAGAATTCACAATATCCCCTTTTTTCTTGAAGTGCTTTGCATCTTCATAATATCTTGTAGCCATATCTAAGAAATCTTCAGCTATCTTCCTGAAATCAACAACTATCTTGCCGGCTATCTTAACCTTTTCTAAAGCCTCACCTGTGATTTTGAAGTATTTCTCTAATTTTTCATCACTAATTTCATTATCAGCCATTTATTCTTTACCTCCTATTAATTTTTAAGAATAATTAGATGGAATAAAAATAAAATTTTAAAATAAATAAGAAAAAAATTATAACAACTTCCTTAGTTCTTTTCCTTTCTCCAGGCCAAGATCAACCATCTTGCTGATATCTTCTGCTGTTAATGCAGTGTCTCCGCCTTTCTGCATTGCACATAAAGTCCCATCTTCAAGTGATGCTACAGTTAGCCTGGCATCCAAAGCTTCCTTTTCTTCTGTGCTTGGGTCAACAATAAGCTTATCCCCTATCTTAACGACAGTCACTGCAATCGGAGAATTTTTCAGATCCAGCTTTTTGTTTGTCTTTTCCTGGTAATTTACTGTATCTCCATTAACCTTAGGAAATCTCATGTCCCTCAAAGCAGCCAAAGCAGCCAAGCTGGAAGCATCAGGCAGGTTGCCTGCATCATTAATCGTGCATATATCAATCAGCAGAATCCAGACCTGCTCTCCTTTTTTAATGCATAATTTTTTGAAATCCAGGGTTTTACTTTCCCTTATGCCTCTATCTACAACTCTTGCCAGCTCAATTGCTTCTATACTTGGAGGCCCTAATTCAAAGTTTGGGCTGGATAAAGGCAGCAATTCAGCGCCTACCATAATAGTACCAGCATCAGGCATGTCCGGATAAGGCTTTCCTAGTTCAACCTTGACCCCTACAATGACTTCTGTCTCTCCAATCTTAACTCTGGCAGAGCCTTCAGCCATTTTTATAACTCCAGTCTCAACTGTAATAGGCCTGTACTGAGTTAATTTTCTTCCATCTATTCTTAAGTCTGATTTAAATAACTCGATAATGTGGCTTCTTAAATTTTCATTCATTTTTCTCACCTGCAACTTGCTTCTCTACTTTGTACTTGTCCTTTAAAGCCTGTTTTTGAATATCATAGACTTCTTTGCATGCCTTTTTTGCCATCTCAAGAACTTCCATCAACTGCTCCTTTTTAACCAAACCGTCCATTTGCAGCAGAGTTATTTTGTCAGAATTTGTCATCATAGCAATAGGAATGTCTGCTACTGGCCCTTCTTCATAACTCTCTTCAACTGCATCCAGATCAATAACCAGTCTGTCATCAACCCTTCCGACAGAAACAGCTGATACCAAGTCTTTCATCAGCAGACCTGCGTCAGCCAAAGCCATAGATGCTGCGCATATTCCTGCGCATCTTGAGCCAGCTTCTGTCTCAGGCAGCTCAATGAAAACATCAACAACAGAATTTGGATACTCGTCTAAATTCAATACAGGCAGCAAAGCTTTTCCAGTCACCAGAGAAATTTCTTTTGACCTTCTTGAGCCTCCTGGCCTTACCCTATTTCCTTTTCCGGAGAAAGGCATCATATTATAATGGCACCTTAAAATCCCTTTCTTAGGATTTTGCAAAAACCGGGGATACAAATTTCTTGGCCCGTAAACAGCAGCATAAGCCCCTGTATTGCCAATCTTAAAAAAAGCTGAGCCGTCAGCATTTGGAATAACGCCTGCTTTTGCCTCTATTTTTCTCATCTCGTCAAACTTCCTTCCGTCTGCTCTTTTGCTATAGCTCATTTTAATCCTCCTAGTTTACTTTTTTCATTCTCCAAAAACTTTTTTATATTGTCTGTTAAACCGCTTAGATGAGATTCCTTTTCGATTTTTCTTATTGTTCGTATTGCTAAAAGCTCATTAGCCGGCTTTCCTAAAATCCATACTAAACCATTTTGCCCGACTGTAATGCTGCAGTCAGTTTCTTGTTTTACCATGGTAACCATGCTTCCCTGCTTTCCGATTATTCTTGGAACCTTGTTTGAATCTACTTCAATAACCCTGCCGCCTGTTAATTTCCTCAGCCCAGGACCTTTCATTGTAACATCAACAAGCTTTTGACTTGTGACATTTGTTATGCCGCATACAACATAATCCTCTAGATCATAATACTGCGTCAAATCTGCGCCTCTGGCAATATACTCTGATGTCGCATCCTTCATGCCAAGCATAGCAGAATAAGGGCCGTTAGTGTCTAAACGCCATCCGCTGAAGCTGACATCAATGACCTTGCATATTATTATATCCCTTATTTTTGGGATATACACTCCAGATAATGGAATCAGTTTTATTGTTCTTCCATCCACATAAGTTAGCCCTAATCTTCCGGCTACTATCATCTCACCTTCCCTGTATGTTCCTGCTCCAGGCAGATGGTCCATACCTTCTGCAAGCAATTCTCCAGGAACTGCAATTTCCTTTTCTTTTATTATTAATTTTCCCATTTCACATTCACCTTATTGTTTATTTTTTAATTAATTTTTTAATCATTAAGTGCCATTGCACTATAACAATTATTTGTGTTTTTGTTTATCTTCTTTGATTATTTTTTTTATTTTATTTTCAGGACTTTGCTTTCAACATTGCCTTGAGTTAATTTATTGATTTTATCATAAAACTCTTCTTCAAGGCCTCCTGGCATCTCAACAACAACCATCCAGCTTCCGTCTCTCAGCCATTCATCCTTTATGATTTTTCCGAACTGGCTGACGACATGGTAAGCTTTTCCTCCAAATTCCGAAGGAAACTTAACAGCTATCTCCTTAACCTCAAATTTAATGGGGATTATCGGCTTTAATTGTTTCAAAGCCTCTTCTATTTGCTTTTGAACTGGCATAAACATATCAAAATGAAATTTAGCCTCGTTCAATGCATTCTCAATCCTTTGCGGAGGATGGGGAGCATGAGTTGTAGGATCCACAGCGTTCCTGTGAATCATATCTATTACCTGTTTTTTCTTCTCTTCCTTCAGCTTATCTCTGTACTCTGATGTTAATTGAATCTCTCCTTTTTGTATTATCTTCTTTGCAACTTCCTCAACATCAGCAGTCTCGAATATCTGCTTCATTGAGGTTTCTGAAGCCTCTAATCCTTTTTTTGAGTCTGAAAAAATCTTCATGGCAGCCAAAACATCCCTCATATTGACATCCTTGCCTCCCTTTAAGGCAATTGCATTATTGCAGTCAACAAGAATCTCAAAGTTTTGACCATGAGTCTTCAGCCTTGCTATAATTGCATTATCTACGCCCACCATTTTTTCAATTAATTTTAATCCATCATTTATTATAAAAAATAATAATAAAATCTGTTTAATGATGGGGATTATTGGCCATCATTCTATTGATAATGTTTTACTTCTTTTTTCCTTTTATTTCTACTACTTTTTCTATTTTTGATTTTGGGAATTTCTTAAATTTCTTCTCAGTTTTGGTTATATAGGCGGCGTCTATTCTCTCCACACTGAAATTATCTCCTAAAACCTTTTTCAAAGCCTTTAAAGAAAGTTTTAAGCCGTCTTCTATAGTCATGTCCTGTTTGTATTCTTTATGCAAAATGCTCTCCAACTCAACTTCTCCTTCTCCAATTGCAGTTGCCCTATACTGGAAATAGATTCCTGTAGGATCTGTCTCAAACAGCCTTACATTTCCATTGTCAATACCGCCTACTAAAATAGAGACTCCAAAAGGTCTTAAGCCTCCACTCTGTGTGCATATCTGCTTTAAATCGCATATGTCTTTTACAACAGTCGAGGTGTCTATCTCGCTGTCATAAGTAACTCTGTGCTGCTGGGCCTTAAGCTGGGCTCTTTCTATTAAAACTCTTGCGTCCGATAAAATTCCGGATGCAGCAGCGCCTATATGAGAATCTATCTGCCATATCTTTTCAACAGACTCCGGAACAACTAAACTATCCACTATTCTTTTGTCTGCTACTAAAAGGATACCATCAGAACAGGCAATTCCTATAGTTGTACTACCTTGCCTGACTGTCTTTTTTGCATATTCTACCTGTAATAATCTACCATCTGGGCTGAACATTGTTATAGCCCTGTCATATCCCATTAACTGATGCGGCATTGGTTGCATAAAATTCACCTCACATTTATCATTTAGTTTTTAATTATTTTTTTATCATTAGTGATTTTACACTATAACCTTTATCGGAGTATTTTTTTGTTCTGTTTTTTGATTATTATTGTTTATCATTAAAATTTTTAATAAAAAATTAAATTAACAGTCCTTTTTTATTTTAAATACCTATCTTCAGCCTTCTTTAATATTCCTGAAACACCCACGCTCTGAACTATAACCTTCTTATCATCTATTTTTTCTACAAATGCCAAAGCCGCCTTTAGATTATCAACCTGCTTATGGTTAACCCTTATGATGCCTCTTTGCATTTCCTGATTCCACTTATCCTTTAAGATAATTGCACCCGCTTTAGCCATTCCCAGCTGTCCAAGAAACATCAGACCGGAATTCATTATGCTTTCTGAAACTCCCTTAAAGCCCTCTATCTTCTGCTTGGATACAACCTCAAAAGCTAAATAGCGCTTTTTTTCCCTTAAACTCGGCGATATAGGCTTTATTTTTGCATTCATTCTAATCTTGCTAACGAGAAAACAGCTTAAGCCCTTTTTCTCCTTTTTCTTCTCTCTCAGAATATGAAACCGGTTATTATATATAAAGTTTACTGATTATTTTTATGCAATTCTAAATAAAAATTAATTTAATCAACCATTTCTTTATCTTTTTTAATCAATTTGGGGTTCTTTATCCATAACACCTCCTAAAATCTATTTTCCCGGTTTTGTTCTATTCAAAAATCTTTCAGATTTTTTCTAGTTCATAAATCACTTCTCAATTTATGAACCAACTTAATTCTTTTGTTTACTAAACTAAAACCAATAAGAGAACGCAATCTTTTGTTTAAGTTAAATTTTAGGAGGTATATAAAATGAATAAACTAAAAATCTATCAAATATTAAATCAGATAGAAGATGAAATACATTCTGTTATTGAAAATAGGTATAATAGAAACAAGAAATTTCAACATATAATGGTTGCAAAATCAGTTGAAGCAGCCGTCTGCTGTATTAGCAGGGATTGTTAATCCTATACTCAATTTTTCATGATTTTATCCAATGGACTTTCAACATTATCCATAAAACTTGCAGAAGTATTCAAATAACCAAGTGTTGTGTTGATATTTTTATGACCTAATAATTTCTGCACTATATTGATTGGAACTTTGTCTTCAATAAGATGTGTTGCAAAACTGCTTCTTAATGCATGGCAAAACACTCTTTGTTTTATTCCAGCATTTTTTGCTGCTTTTTTAACAATTACCTGGGCAGACCTCACAGAAAGATGGCCTTGATGATCCTTAAACAGATAAGGATTATTATCATTTCTTTTTTCAATGTATCTTTTGATTAGATTTACGGCAAATTCAGACAGTTTAAAAAACCGGTCTTTATTTCCTTTCCCTTTCCTTATGATGCCGCTTTTATTTTCTAATGAAATGTGGTCAATCTTTAATGATAAACATTCGCTAACACGCAAACCAGCAGAGTAAAGGACTGTAATCAACAGCTTATGCTTCTGATTAGATGTAACTTCAATCATTTGTTTTATCTCTTTTCTTGAGATTACTACCGGTAAACTTTTGCCCAATTTAGCTCTTTTTAGATCTAATTTAAACCTTTTTTTAAGCACTTCTTCATAGTAGAATTTGATAGAACTCAGGATTAGATTGAAAGTAGCTGGTTTAACCTCTTTATTTATTGCCAAATAACTCAAATACTTCTTTATGTCTTCCTTACTAACATCTTTTGGACTTTTATCGACAAATTCAAGAAATTTGTTATTATGATAAAAATAAGAGTCTATAGTTCTTTTAGAATAATTTCTCAACCTAAGGTCAGCAATAAGGTTCTTCAATACAGGAGCGTATTTCCCTTTCACCATCCCCTTAATCATAAAATCCCCTACGCAATGTATGTCAATCTACTATTTAATGCTTTTGATTAAACGAACATACCTAAAACCCAAGAATTTAAGCACCTCAGCCCCTCTTGTATAACATCTATCATCCACAAATGCGTTTAATAGTTGAAGCCGTCCCACAATCTAAAAAACTCATAAATTTTAAAAAGAAAAAATACTTAGCAGCCCTGAGATGCTTTCAACCTCCAAATCTTCTGGAGGTTGTGTGCTATGCAAGCCAAATTAAACTCGATTTTCACTTTATC
>JADHVE010000016.1 GCA_016784195.1 Candidatus Woesearchaeota archaeon
CTCAACCAGTGTTGATTGCTTCGCAGTAAATGACACAGCAAACTTCAAGATAAACTGCTCTGGATATTTAGAAAATAATACTAACTTGAGCATCAACCTATATTGGCTGAACATAACTGTTAATGACACTTTAGGTAATGAAAACCATGGTTTACTAACAATAAATGTTACTGTTGCAGATTTAACAACGCCTAGTGTAAACATAACTTATCCTGCAAACGGCTCAGAATTTAACTATACAACAACTTCTGTCTCTTTGAATGTTACCACAACTGAGAATACAACATGTCTCTATAACATCAATTCAGGGCAGAATAATCATTCAATGAGTCCAAATAGCTCATATACTGGTTTCAATTCAGAGGTAAATACCTCGCCAGGTCTTTCATATAATGTAAGTGTATACTGTACGGATAATTCAGGAAATCTGAACAACTCAGAATCTGTTAGCTTTTCAGTAAACGTATCTCCATCAATTAGTTTAACTGTACTCTACCCAACAACATCAATCAATGTATCAAAAAACACTCTATTCAATGTTACATTAAATGTAACCTGCTTAACCAGGGATTGTGGAGAGATTAATGTAAGTCTAGACCCTACAGTTGACAGGACTCCAAGAACTTGTTCTGGTGTTTGGGGTGCAAGCTGCCTAGGCTCTGACCCAACCACAAGCTCCTATAGTTATGACAGCTGTTCTGCTGGATCATATTATACCGGCACAGGATGGTGGGTTGATGAGGTTACAGTTGATGCCACCACTGTTTCCATAGGAGACACTATCAACATTACATGCACTTTCAACTGTTATTCCACATCAAGCCAAAATGATATAGCAATAAGCTATTACAACGGAACATGGAACCAAATTTGGTCACAAGACGCTTCATGCACAGATGGTAACTATTCAACAACTGTAGCAGTAAGCGGCAGTACTGGAGAGCAAAAAGCAAGATGCCAAATTGGCTATACCGCTAACAACCCTTCAGGAACCTGTTTCACAACAACTTGGTCAGATAACGATGATGTAAACTTTACAGCTATTGAAGCAGGAAAAACAGGCCTAGTCTCAACAGTTCAAAATACAACTCCTTTCTGGACAAATCAAACTAACCCATATAACATAACCCTGAATGAAAATCAAAGCAGCATAATAACTTTCTGGGTTAATGCGACTGGTGATTTAGACATCGATCATGAGTTCTTTGTTTACACCAATAAAACAGGCTCTGCAATATCAATATCCAATGAAAGCAGCCATTGGAATGTCACAATAAAGGATTTAACAAATCCAAGCATAATCTTCAATTCAGATACAACAGCAAATGGAACTCGTAATCTTAACAATACAATAACTGTAAATGTCTCTGCTTCTGATTTATATTTGGATAAGGTAATAATTAATGTATATAATTCGTCTGATTTAATAAATTCAAGCACATCAACTTATTTGTATCTAACAGATCTTACATATGGAACATATTATTTTAATGCTACTGTTAACGATACATCTGGAAACATAAACAGCACAGCAACAAGAATAGTTGACCTAACTAAACCATCTATATCTCTATCAAGAATTTATCCTACAACCGATATAAATGTGTCACAAAAAAGATGGTTCAATGTAACCCTTAATTTAACATGCCTTGGACAGGATTGCGGCGATGTTAATCTAACCCTTGATCCTGTAGGTATAGAATGTGGGGATATAACAAATTGTGATTTCAGCCAAACAGGAGACTGTAGTAACGAAGATGGCACGTGCGCAAATATACCTGGATGGACATATTATGAGGTAGCAGATAGTACTTCAGGTAGTAATGAACAAGCCCAAGTTTCAACAAGCTCAAACCCATTTGGAGATAAAGGAAACTGGCTGCAGTTTAGGTATACTGGCTTTGGAATCAAAAACTGGAAGGCTTACATCTACTCAGATGCATTTACTGCAAATGCAGATTACATAACATATAACTTTAAGGGATATGATTATGATGAATGGGGCTATGGCCTTATGATTTATGAAGATGGAAATGAAACAGGCAACTACCAAATTCTGGAGTCTAGATGTAGTTATACTGGCAGCTGGTCTACAGACAATAATGTATGGGGGGGATGTAATGATAATTCTAACACTAACCCCAGTCCAGATATTGACCAGACCGTGGCTATAGATGCCAGTCTAAAAAACAAAGCAATAAGGATAAAAGCATGGACTGGAGATGGAGGATCTGGAGACTATGGAGAAGCTAGCCTTGATGACATATGCTTATCTGATGTAAGCGGAACATGCATAAGCACATCCAAAACAATAATTTCAACAATATCCGGAACAATACCCTTTTGGACAAATAAATCATCCAATCCATTTACTGTTAACCTTAACGCAACCAATTCGACAATCATTACATTCTATGTAAATGCGACAGGAGCTATAAACAAAACTTATGAATTCTTTGCTTATGCTACTGTTGCTTTAGATACAACCATTAGGAATGAAACAACTCATTGGAATGTAACCATTACAGATTCAACACTTCCAGAGATAAGCTTTACTTCACCTACAACAGAGTCTGGGAACTACAGCCAGAATTATATAGATGCAAGTGTTTCAGTAATTGATGATAATGTAGATAATATTACAATATATCTCTACAATTCAAGCGTACAGGTAAATCTAACAACATCAGAAGCATCATCGTATTCTGTAAACTTCACAAGTTTAGCTGATGGAACCTACTCCATTAATGCAACAGCCTTTGACACAAGCGGAAACTCTGATTCAACAGAAACAAGAACGATTGGGTTAGATACTATTGCTCCAGTGATAAATATTTCATCTCCTGTTGACGGATTAAACGCAAGCTCTACAAGCTTAAATTTCACTTTCTCTATAACTGACAATTCAACAAGCAACTGCACACTGTATAAAGATGTTGAAGGGTCTATAAGCTACGTTGCAGCTTATCATAATTCTTCGGTTTTGCCAGGAATAAACACCACAATGAATGTTTCTGGATTTGAAAACAGGTTAAATTCATGGTATATCAGTTGTGTAGATCCAGCAGGCAATACAAACACAAGCAATACAAGAACATTTACACTTGACAATGCAGCCCCCCAGATAGTTGTAACATCACCTACAGAAAATGGAAGCATTGGCTATACAATCTACATAAGAACAGAAATAACTGATGAACTTTCTTCAGTTGATTCTGCATGGTATTTTATGTACAATAATTCCGATGCAAGTCAATCATTAACAAATGGAACTCTTAACAGCACAGACAGCTGGGATTCAACATGGAATGCATCTTCTTATGAAAATGCAGAATGGAACATTACATTTAGTGTCTTTGCTAATGATACCCTAAGCAATACAATAAACAGGAACATATCGTTTTATCTGGATAATAGCAGACCTGTAATCCAATTGTTAGCTCCTACAACTGCATTAGAATACTATAACTCTAATTTCAGCCTTAACATAATTGTTCAGGACATTTCATTAAACTATACATACTATAACATCAGCAGTCTAGGAGCAACAGTCCAATATAATTCAACAACCTATGACCCTGCTGTTGATGGACACACCTGGCAGGATATTTTCAATGCAACAGAAAATGCTGATGGAACATATAACTTGATAGTTCTTGGACAAGATTCAGTGGAAAATAGAGTTAATGTTACAACATCATTTGTAATTGACAAAACAACTCCGTCACTAACACTAAACTATCCATCACAAAATGCATATATTAATACGACCTCTATAAACTTTAACTGGACTGTAATTGATAATATTGCTGCAACATTTGACTGCAACATTACAGTAGGAAGCAGCATAAAGAAATTATATTGTATAAATTCAACTGACTGCAATTATACATTTACTGGATTTAGTGAAACAACATATGACTACAATACAAGTTGTAGTGATAATGCATCTAATATCATAAATCAATCAAATAACTTTACTATAGATATAACAATACCTTTAATCTCATTTACAGGTTCAACAACCTCTGCCGGAAATAAGTCTCAGAATTACATTTCTGTTAATGCAAGCGTTACAGATCAAAACATAGATAACTTAACTGTAAATTTCTATAATTCAAACCATGGTTTAGTTAATACATCATCAACTTCAGGTTCTTCATTGTTCCTGAATCTCACCAGCCTTCAGGAAGGAACATATTATTTCAATGCAACAGTTAATGATTCTGCAGGTCATAGAAACTACACTGAAACAAGGAATGTTTCCCTGGATTATGTATATCCTATTGCTTCAATCTCAAAAAATGATTCTGTACTTGAGTTAGGCTCTGAATCGATTTCAATCAACTGGTCTGCAAGTGACAACAACCTAAAAGTTGTTCTCTTTAATGTAACTCTTCCAGGAGGAAATTTGCTCTACAACTCAACCCAATCTTCAGGAAGCATTAACCTTACTCCAAGTGATATTGCAGGCATAGGAACCTATACAGCCTTCTTGTATGCAGAAGATAATGCCGGAAACATTAATTTAACAAATGTAACCTTTGCTGTAGATGATACTGTATACCCTTCAGTTACTTTTGTGGATCCAATGTATGGAAATTATTCACTTAATTGGATATTTGCAAATGCAACTTCCAATGACAGCAGCTTAACCTCAATAACAATATACCTTTATAACGGAACAACCCTAGTCAACCAGAGCATAGGAGCAAGCAACCCACATACAGTTAACTTTACTTCACTATTAGATGGATTATATTATTACAATGCTACTGCATGCGATGAAACTGTATGTAATTCATCAGAAACTAAGACTGTAATGATAGATACTGCGTATCCTTCAATATCATTTGAATTACCTACACTAACGGTTGGTTCCAGTTCAAGTAATTACCTGCTTGCAAATATAAGCGCCTCTGATGTTAACTTAGATACAATCACAGTATACCTTTATAATTCAAGTTTGAATTTAGCAAGCTCATCATCAAGTTTCTCTTCTCCCTTATTTTACAACTTTACAGATCTTATGGACGGTACATATTACATGAATGCAACAGCCAATGATACAATTGGAAATATAAATTCAACAGAAACAAGGATATTCCTGATTGACGCAACAATACCTTCGATAAGTTATGATACAGGAACAGAAAATGATGGAGTGTACAAAGTTAGAAACTGGGTATATGTAAATGTGACAGGATCTGACCTAAATGAAGCAAACATAACATTCTCTCTATACAATTCCAGCTTGAATATTACTAATAATTCAGTATATACCTCAACAACAAGACAAATTAACTTTACAGGCCTTTCAGATGGAGTGTATTATTATAATGTTACAATTGAGGACGATTTTAGCAATAGGAATTCAACATCAACAAGAAATATAACTTTAGATAATGCAAATCCATCAATAACAATTACATCCCCTAGCAATAATACTTATACAACAGATGCAGAATTAGATGTTAATTATACTGTTTCTGATACAAATCTAAATTCATGCTGGTACAGCAACGATTCAATGAGTACTAACACAACTCTCGCTAATTGCATAAACATCACTACAGTAACTTGGAATGAAGGTCAGCATAATGTAACAATCTGGGCAAATGACAGCGCCGGAAATGTGAATAGTTCTAGTATAACATTTATTGCTAACCCAACTAATCCAAACTTCACAGCAATGTCCAACCAGACCATAGAGTACAGGGCTAATTTAGCATATGACATCAATGCAACTGATATCTCTGGAGTTGATTGTTTCACAGTAAATAACACAAATAACTTTAGTATCAATTGCTCTGGCTATCTGCAAAACAACACTAACTTGAGCAATAAAATATATTGGCTTAACATAACTGTTAATGACACCTTAGGTGGAGAAAGCCATGGTCTGATATGGGTGAATGTTACCAATACAACTGGCCCAACCTTCACAGATATTTCAAATATAACTGCAGATTATGGCTCTGCTTTAGCATATGACCTCGATGCAACTGATATCTCTGGAGTTGATTGCTTCATAGTAAATAACACGAATTTCAATATAAGCTGCTCAGGCTATTTAGAAAACAGCACTAACTTAAACATGAGTATATACTGGCTTAACATAACAGTTAATGACACTTTAGGAAATAATAATTCTGAGCTAATATGGGTAAATGTTACTGACCTAACTGCCCCAACAATAAATAAAGTAATAATAACACCAACAACCGGAACATCAAGAACAGTCTTTAATATAACCGCAAATGTAACAGATAACTTTAATGTTAGTAAAGTGGTTGTATATATGCAAAAACCTGATGAGAACAATACTGCCAACATCACTTTAGAATTAAATAATGGATTGTATAATGGTAGCTGGAGCTCATCAAATAAATCAGACGGAACCTATGTTATTGATGTTTTGGCCAATGATACAATTGGAAATCAAAGAGAGAAAGAGAATGGAGCTGTAATTGCTTTAGCATCTTATTCTGTGAATGTTTCTGTAAATTCTTCTGTGGGGATAAGGGCTGACGAATATGTAATAATCAATGCTACAGAGGAAGCAAATACCTGGCTGAATATAACTACAAGTGCAGATGTAAATGCTTCTATTGCAATAGCAGAATATTCTGATAATATAGCATTAGTAGAGCCTACAACAGTTACCGAATTAAGCAAATATATTGATGTGGTAGTTGATAACGTTACAAATAACAATATTTCTTTTGCAGAAATAAGGGTTTATTATACTGATGCTGAAGTGACTGCTGCTAATTTACAGGAAAGTACTTTGAGATTGTATAAGTTTAATGAAAATACATCAGTATGGGATTTAATAACCCCTGGTGGTGTTGATGTCAGCGCTAATTATGTGTGGGGCAATGTAAGCAGCTTTAGTACATTCGGTGTGTTTGGGGATGTTGTTGGTGCAACTCCTGCCGCAACTACTGAAGCTAGTGGGGGAACCCCTAGTACAGGCGCAAGTGGAAGTGGAACACTACCTAAATCAGATTTCTCCCTAGACAATGAGGTTATAATAGTCAGTTTATTAACTGGACAAGGCAAAACAGAGAAACTGACAATAGAGAACAAAGGAAATACTGATTTAGATGTTGAAATCCAAAAAGAGGACATTAGCAGATTTGTTTTGATAAGTGAGGATTCCTTCAGATTAAAAGTCAGCGAGAGCAAGACTATCAACATTGATTTCTATGCTGCAGAAACAGCAGAGCCCGGAGTCTATATGGGCAAATTGATTGTCAAATCAATGGGCTTAGTTAAGGTTGTTAATATAATCATAGAGATAAAAGAAAAAAGAGCGCTTTTTGACATTAAAGTTGAAGTGCCTGAAAAATATCAGGAAATAGGTCCTGGTCAGGAGTTAAAGGCAGATATCATGATGTATAATTTAGGAACATTAAAGCCAGTTGATGTTGCACTCTATTATTCTATAAGGGATATGGAAGGCAATGATATTATCTATGAGCATGAAACATTTGCAGTAGAAGAACAAAAACAGATAACAAAAAGCCTAACTCTTCCAGATGATATTGAAGACGGATATTACCTCTTCTATGCGAGATTAGTTTATCATGATACTGTAGTTACGAGCGGTGCTTTGATTAAAGTAACCAGTAAAGAAGAGGGGGCATTTCCAGGAATAAAAGACAGCATTATCACTACATCAATACTAATCCTGCTTTCTGTGATTTTATTGTTTGCTTATACAAACAGGAAGCAGATAGATGAAGTTATCAGTTCAGAGAAAAATCTGTTCAACATTCCAAAAGTGTGGAGGATTGATAAAACTATAAGCAGCATAAGCAGTTTATACAGGAATAACAAATTTAAGCTGGCTTCAAAAGCATACCAACATGCTAAAACAATCTATTTGGAATGGCCCGTAAAACTAAGATCAAAACATCCTGAATTAAGAAAAAAACTGATTGAGTTGCAGACAAAATACCTTCTTGAGAGTAAATTAAACAAAAAACAGAGAAAAAAACATCTTGAAAGATTGTTTAAAAGAGATTTAATAACTGAAATTAAACCAAAAGCAGATGTATCAAAAATAAAGGTAATAAAACCAATAGTAACAAAAGAGTATCTGGAAAAACAAGAGTTGATAAAAAAGATAAATCAATGGAAAACAGAAGGTTATGATACGACCATCTTGGAGAAAGAGTTAAAATGGCAAGGGAAGAAAGAAAAAATTCCAAAAAAAGGAGATAGTGACAAGAAAAGGATTATAGAACAAATAGAAGAATGGAAAGCTAAAGGCTACGACACTGCAGTGCTGGAAGAAAAGCTAAGAGGCTATGAGTCTAAAAATACTTTTTCAAAAAAAACAGGAACAAGCAAGCAAGATATTATAAGAAAAATTGAGGAATGGAAAGCTAAAGGGTACAACACAAACATTTTAGAAGAAAGGCTTAAGAAGCTTAAATTAGAGTCTAAAAACCGAAAAGAATAAAAATAGATTAGACAAAAATTATTAAAAAAGAGGTGTAGAATGGCTAAAGAGGAGTTTGAAAAAGCTAAACGAGACTTTGAAGTTTTTTCTAAAGGTGTCGAACGGCTGGAAGAGTTAAAGCAGGAGCTGGGAAGCCTTAACACAAAAGGTTTTGAAAAAGAAGCGATACTGATTAAAGCGGACCTAAAAAATGTCTCGGCAATACCTAGAATAGAAAATCAGCTTACAGGATTAAAAAGAAAGATTTCTGGCAAATATAAAAGAACTAAACCAAAAAAACACAAAAAATCGGCTGTTTCTAAACTTGAAAGCCAGATAGCAGAGCTTAAAGAAGCCATAAGAAAAACACCAAAACAGGTGAAACCTACAAAAACGGATTTAAAAAATACTCAGCAGATATCCAAGATTATTGGGCAGGTAGCTGGCCTCAGAACAATCATCAAAGGAATTGAAAAAGGAAGAAAAGATCCATTGGCAAAGACCGAGCTTAAGGTAATCAATGAGATACCTGTGATTGAACAGGAGATACTAGAGCTTAAAGAAGCCATTACACTGCTACGAAAAAAGAAAGGCGGCCTGACAAACGCTGAAAGTGAAAATATTGAAGAGATTCCAAAACTTGAAAGTAAGATTAAGGATTTAAAGAACTCAATTGAGGAAGCACATAAAAAAACCAGTTCAGGATTAAGAAAAATACCTGAATTAGAAAAAGAGATAAAAGGACTTAGAAAAGAGATTAAACCAAAAAGAATTTCGATAAAGGAAATTGATTATGAGGTAGGCTCTCTACTTGAAAAAGAATTTAAGGGTCTTCTTATGAACATCAAATTTGAGCTGTCTCAAAGAATTAAAAGAAAAGAAAAGACATTAGAAGAAAAATTCAGTTATGACCTAAAAAAAGAGAATGAAGACCATAAAGCAAAACAAAATAAACTTGCTGCTTTATTTGCTGAAAAATTTGAGAACAAGGTTGAAGCAGAGCTTAAAAAAGATGTAGATAAAAGATTTAATAAAAAGCTAAAAGAGAAATCAGAGGCATATAATGTTTTACTTACCGGAAGACTCAATAAACAGCTTAAAGGTAAGGAATTGGCTTTAAGAAAAGAACTAACTAATGAGTTTATGATTAAGAAAAATATCCTCTCCAAGAACTTAAAACAGGAGTATAATGAAAAGAAGATATTGCTGGAAAAACATTTGAAAAATAAAGAACTGGAGCTAAAGGAAAAAGAAGAAGAATTTGAGAGGAACCTAAAATGTAAGCTGGACATCCTTTACACAGAAACAATCAAGACACAGGAAGAAAAAATCCAAAAAGAGCTTGACTCAAAATATAAGTTTGAATTAAAAAAAGAGATAGAAGTAAGGAAAGAAAAGCTAAGCAATGAAATAAAAGAGGCAAAAAAAATGATCAAAAATGAGTTTGAAGCAAAATTTGCTCAAAAAGTTGAAGAGAAGGAAAAAGAGATAAGAGCAGAATTAACCAAGAAATTTAAAAGTTTGTTTTAGCTATTGAATATTACTTCTTTAGCCATTCAACTTCTTCTTTACTCAAATCAAGTTCTTTAATTAAACTATCCCTGAAACTTTTATTTTTTATGAAAGCAATCTGCAGATAAGGCAAAGTTGATTTCAAAGCTTCTTTTTGCGAGCAATGAATTTTCTCAGCAATCTTTGCTGCTATTGCTTTTTTCTTCATGGATTTCTGTTTTGCCCACCATAATTTCAATATTCTCCCTGTGGGTTTGTACTCAACCATGCCTGTATATTTCTTGTCTTTTGAAACGGCAATCCCCGCAGTTATCAACAGATTGATATAAACTAAAAAGCGCCAGTGCTGCCATCTTCTTATGCGCCTGTTAAAAACATCTGCCTTGCTTAATTTATCATAAGCCCTGGCTAAATCTGCTGGTTTTGTATACTCCTTAGGGAGATTCTCATCCAGCCACAACAATTGCTCATCCAGATTCTCTCTGACATTATCAAAAGCAGTTTTTGCAACTTTAACATCAGTTGTCTTGAAAATCTTAATCAAAGCATTGATTATGGTATCTTCCTTATTCCTCTCTGCAAGCTCATCTAAGCTGCCTTTAGTCAACTCGTTAGTTCTTCCAGTCAAAGTTTGTAGATCATTTACTGCGGCTCTCGCATCTCCGCCTGCTCTCCTTGCAAGGCCCTTCAAAACATCTTCATCATACTTTATTTTTTCCTTATCGCAAATCTTTTTTAAAATCTTAAATATGGATAAATAATCCAGAGGCCCGAATTCAACCAGGTTGCATTTCCTCCTTAAAGCATTGAATTTATTTCCCCAGGGATTTGTCGCTGTTAAAATCATAGGAAAAGTGCTCTTCTCAACCAATTTAGTTATTGCCTGTATCCCTCCTCTGTCTTTTGTTCCTGACAAGCCGTCAATCTCATCAACAAGAATAACCTTACCCTTAGAAAACAAGCTTTGCTGGTTAACAGCAGCTCCAATCTTTAAATTGATTTGATTTTTATTCCTGAAATCGCTGGCATTCACTTCTACAATCTCTAAACCCAGTTCATCAGCTAAAACATAAACACTGCATGTTTTGCCAACACCGCTAGGGCCATAAGCCAAAGCTGCATTTTTCTTGCTTTTTTTAAAATATTCAATAAAATATTTTAAATCATTTAAAGCCTTATCCTGCCCGATTACATTATCACAATCAACCGGCTGGTATTTTTTAGTGAAAGGTATCATAAACACAGTATGTTTTATCATTTTATTAAGTTTTCCATAAAATATTTAAATATGCCAAAAATGTTTATTAAATAAGGAATTTTAAAAATTCTGGGCATACTGCACCCCGATAAATGATAGATTAATCAACAAGAACTCAGTTAGCTATTGAACCTGTAGCAATTCACAACTCATTAAAATAATTAATAAATAATTGAAAAATGGACTTACCAAAAAATTACGACATAAAAGAATCAGAAAAAAAATGGCAGAAGTACTGGGAAAAAGAAGAAGTCTATAAATTTAACCCAGACAGCAAAGCAGAAGTCTACTCGATAGACACGCCTCCTCCAACAATTTCTGGAAGAATGCATATCGGGCATTCGTTTTCATTTAGTCAGCAGGATTTTGTAGCAAGATTCCAAAGAATGCTTGGAAAAAATGTTTTCTATCCTTTTGGCACTGATGATAATGGGCTGCCAACAATAAGACTGATTGAAAGCATAAAAAAAGTGAAAGGAACAGAGATGAAAAGAAAGGATTTCATAAAATTATGCTTAAAAACTTTAGAGGAAATAAGGCCGAGCTTTATCCAGGACTGGAAAAACATCGGGATGAGCTGCGACTTCTCTATCTATTACACAACAATAAATGAGCACTGCCAGAGAATTTCTCAAAAATCATTCATTGATTTGTATAAAACAGGCAGAGAATACAGAAAAAGAACTCCGTTTATGTGGTGCCCTGAATGTCAGACAGCTATAGCTCAGGTTGAGATGGAAGATAAGGAAAAAGAATCCCAATTTGTCTATATGAAATTTGACACAACCCTGGGGGAAAAAATAACAATAGCAACCACAAGGCCAGAGCTTATGCCTGCCTGCGTCATGGTTCATGTCCATCCAAAAGACAAGCGCTACAAAAAATTCATAGGGGGAAAAGCAAAAATCCCTTTCTTCAACCGAGAAGTTGATATTATGGCTAATGAAGATATAGATATGGAATTCGGCTCAGGAGCAGTTTACCACTGCACTTTCGGAGATATGGATGATGCCCGGTGGGTTGAAGAATTCAACATTCAGGCAATAGAAATAATGAATAAAGACGGAACACTAAATGAAAAAGCAGGAAAGTATAAAGGAATGAAATCAGAAGAGGCAAGACAAGCCATTATTAAAGATTTGGAAAAAGCAGGAAGAATAGAAAAAACAGAGCCAATAAAACATGTTGTAAACGTACATGAAAGGTGCAATACAGACATTGAGATTTTAATGACAGACCAATGGTTCATCAAATACTTAGGCTTAAAGGAACATTTCCTAAAAGCAGGTAAAAAACTAAATTGGCATCCTGAGCATATGCGCAACAGGTACGATAACTGGGTCAAAGGCCTTAAGTGGGATTGGTGCATCTCAAGGCAGAGAGACTTTGGAATTCCTATTCCGGTCTGGTACTGTAAAAAATGCAAAGAGATTATTCTGCCGGATGAAAAAGATTTGCCTGTTGACCCGACAGAAAAAAATCCAAAAAAGCCGTGCAAATGCGGCAGTAAAGAGTTCATTGGAGAAAAAGATACATTAGATACATGGGCAACCTCTTCTTTAACACCTCAAATAACAGCTGAGCTGTTTAAAGGCAAAAAAATATATGATAAGCTTTACCCAATGAGCTTAAGGCCTCAGGCTCATGATATAATCACTTTCTGGCTTTTCAATACTGTAGTTAAGTCCCAGCTCCATAATGATATCAACCCCTGGCAGGATGTTATGATTTCAGGCTGGGCTCTTGACCCTCACGGCAAAAAAATGTCCAAAAGCAAAGGAAATGTAGTTGAGCCTCAAAGTGTTCTGGAAAAATACGGAGCAGATTGCTTAAGGTTCTGGGCAGCAGGCTCTAAACTTGGAGAAGACCTTTCATTCCAGGAAAAAGACCTGGTAACAGGAAAAAAGTTTATTGTAAAGATATGGAATGCCAGCAAATTTGTTTTTATGCACCTAAATGATTATAAGATGGAGAAGCCAAAAAAGCTTGAATTGATAGACAGATGGCTCTTATCTAAATTAACAAATCTTATCAACAGCTCAACAAAAGCCTTTGAGAAGTATGAATACTCAAGAACCAAGTTAGACACTGAAAACTTCTTTTGGCACACATTTTGCGATAATTATTTAGAGATTGCAAAAGACCGATTATACAATGCAGATAAAAGAGGAAAAGAAAGCAGGATATCAGCACAATACACTCTCCACACTACTCTTTTAGCAATAATAAAACTAATGGCCCCCATAATGCCTTACATCACAGAAGAGATTTATGATATTTATTATAAAAAACACGAAAAAGACAAAAGTATCCACCTATCTAAATGGCCTTCTCTTGATTTAACAAGCAAAAACGCAGAAGCTACAGGTGATTTTGCTGTTCATATTATACGGGAAATAAGAAAAGCCAAAGCAGAAAAGAATTTGTCATTAAAAAGCCCTGTTAAAAAAATAATTGCAAAAGGCAAGATTTCTAAAGAAGAATTTGAATCTGTAAAAGAAGACATAATAGCTTCAACAAACACAGAAGAGATTATTTTTGAAAAACTCGACAGAGATTCAAAGATTGATGAAGAGGTTTTGATAAATATTTAATTCGTTTACTGTCAAAAGCTCGCGACCACTACCCAACACATATGACTCAGATTAAGCATAAACAAGAAAACACATACCGGGTTCTTAAGGGATTCTTTTTGTAGATTTGGATAATTTTTCAGATAAAAAAAGAATTTCAACTTTTCAAACTTTCCCCAAAACAGAACCCTCAGAAGTATCTTTTACCTCAAAACCTTTTTCCTTAATTTCATCTCTTAATTTGTCTGCTTGATTCCAATCTTTTTCTTTTCTTGCCTTCTCTCTTTCTTTAACCAGTTTCTGAATTTCAACAGAAACCTTCTCTTCTTTAGTTTCCAAAACACCTAAAACACTGTCAAAATCCCTCATTAAACCATAAATATCTTCAGCATCTTTTTTTCCAATCTTGTTTTCCATAATTAATGTATTTATCTTTTTAACAAGTTCAAAAACAACAGCCAAGGCATTTGAAATATTCAGATCATCATCCATCTCTTTCTCAAAGTTTTTCCTTGTATCTTCAATAATGGGTTTTATTTTTTTATTTGGTGGAATTTTTTTATTGGTATTTTTAATAGATTTTAATTTGACCACAAAATCATTTAATCTCTGAATAGCATTCTCTGCAGCTTTAACGCTTTCTTCAGTAAAATTCAGCTGCTGCCTGTAATGAACAGAAAGCAAAAGATACCTTATAGCATTAGCATTATAGCCTTTATTAAATAAATCTCTCAAAGTAAAGAAATTACCCAAAGACTTGGACATCTTCCTTCCGTTAACAAGCAGATGTTCATTATGAAACCAATAATTGACGAATTTCTTCCCAGTCGCAGCCTCTGTTTGTGCCATCTCATTCTCATGGTGCGGAAACACTAAATCAATACCTCCCCCGTGAATGTCAAAAGGCTGCCCCAGATATTTTGTAGACATTGCAGAACACTCGATATGCCATCCAGGCCTTCCCTTGCCTATATCTGTCTCCCAGAAAACATCCCCGTCATCTTTATCCCAAAATTTCCACAAGGCAAAATCCTGGGCTTGCTCTTTCTCATACTGGTCTGCCTTGATTCTTTTGCCAATCTCCAGCTCCTCTAATTTAACATGAGATAATTTACCATAATCCTTGAACTTAGAAATATCAAAATAGATTCCATCCTTTGCCTTATACGCAATCTTCTTATCTAACAATTTTTTTATTATAACAACCATCTCTTTGATATGCTCTGTTGCCTTAGGAGAAAAATCTGCTTTGTTGATATTCAGTTTTTCTAGATCCTCAAAAAAAGCTTCTGTATACTCTTTAGTAAACTTATTTAATGGTTTATTTTTCTGCCTTGAGCCTTTGATTATCTTGTCATCTACATCAGTTATATTCATAACATGATTTACTTTGAAACCTTTATACTTCAAATACCTCTTAAGAATATCTCCACAGATATAAGCCCTGAAATTGCCAATATGCGCAAAGTCATAAACAGTAGGCCCGCAAGTATACAATCCAGCATGGCCTTTCTTAATCGGCTTGAATGTTTCTTTCTTCCTTGTTAAAGTATTATATAGTTTTAGTGTCATTTTACTTGTTTATTAATTACAACAACTTTTTTTATTGATTTTTATATTTATTGCTTTTTTAAAGAATAATAAGCGAGGAGCCGGATTCGAACCGGCGAATAAGCGGGTTGCAGCCGCTCGCCTTAACCACTTGGCCACCCTCGCAGGTTTATAAGTTATACATCAAACATATAAAAAACTAACTGTTTTATATAGAAATAACTAACAACAACGCCAAAAATGATATTTATTCTTAAAATCTTTATTTTTTATTCTCATTTATTTTCAAAATCTTCTGTAGGATTATTTATATCTACTATTTGCAATCTTTCCAAAAACTCTTTTTTTTCCATTCTTTTATCACCTCGTTTAGTCATTCTTAACTCCTCTTAGAAATTTGAACAAAAAGGTTGTTAGAGAATGACAAAAAATTAACACACCTTGATGTGGAGATATGTAAACAGAACTGTAATTCTACTCCACACAAGGTTAATTTTTGTCATTAGAACTTATTTATGTCTAACTCATATTTAAATCTTTCCTTTAGTAAGATATTTAAACAAAGTCAGCCTCTCTGGAATTATGAAAATTTACAGCCTATTGGAGAAAATAAAGAAGAAAAAACCTTTAATCCACCATATAACCAACTGGGTCACAATATACGACTGCGCAAATATAACTAGAGCAATAGGCGCATTGCCAGTAATGGCTCATTCAAAAGAAGAGTCAGCAGATATGTCAGGTATATCCTCTGCTTTAGTATTAAACATAGGCACATTAACATCAGAATTAATCAAATCAATGAAATTAGCAGGCAAAGCTGCAAATGAAAAAAAAATCCCCATAGTTCTGGACGCAGTAGGGGTAGGAGCAACAAAGCTGAGAAATAATAAAGCAGCTGAGCTGTTAGATGAAATAAAAATCGATATTATCAAGGGAAATGCTTCTGAGATTGCAAAACTGGCCGGTGAAAATGTAAAAACAAAAGGAGTTGAAGCCACAGAAGTAGAAGCAGATTTAATAGAAACTGCTAAAAAATTGGCAAAAGAAAAAAACTCTACAGTTGTCATAACAGGAAAAGAAGATATAGTAACAAATGGCAATGAAACATATATTATAAAAAACGGCCATGACATGATGGGAAGCATAGTAGGTACTGGATGCATGGCTACTTCTGTCATAGCAAGCTTTGCAGCAGTAGAAAAAGATTATGCCCAAGCTGCAGCATCTGCATTAACCTGTTTTGGCATAGCAGGAGAATTAGCCTCAAAAGAATCAAAAGGCCCCGGAAGTTATAAAGAAAATTTCTATGATGAGATTTATAATTTAAATGAAGAAAAAATCAACACAATGAAAAAGTTTGAGAAAGTTTAATTTTATTTTTCTATCATTAAACGCCGATAAAGAATAATCAATAATACACAATAACAATTATTTGTGAACTTGGTAGTGTTAATATTTATTAATTAAAATTTTTTATAATAAAAAATACTCAAATAATTGTAAACATGATATAAAACTCAAGGGTAAAAATTAAATGATGAATTACTGATTAAAAATGTTAAAAACCAGATTAAAAAATATGGGAATTTATTTTATTACTGATTCTAAGCTTACAAAAAAAAATATTTTTGAAGATGTAAAAGCTGCGATTAAAAGCGGAGTAAAAATAATCCAGTACAGGGAAAAAAATCTGCCAAAAGAGAAAATGATTGAAGAAGCCATCAAAATAAGAGAGATGTGCAAAGAAAACAATGTTTTATTCTTAATCAATGACTGCGTAGATATAGCTTTAAAAGTTAACGCAGACGGAGTCCATCTGGGCTTAGAAGATATACCTTATGAAAAAGCAAGAGCATTATTAGGAAAGGAAAAGATAATTGGAATGACTGCACATAACAAAGAAGAAGCAATTAATTTTGAAAAACAAGGAGCAGATTATATTGGAATCAGCCCGATATTTACTACAACAACAAAACCAGATGCAGGCAATGCAATAGGCACTGAAAAATTAAAAAAAATAGTAAACCTAATAAAAATCCCTTGCGTAGCGATTGGCGGAATAAATGAAAACAACATAAAAGAAGTAATAAAAACAGGCGCTGAGGGAATAGCAATAATATCTGCCATTGTAGCAAAAGACAATGTTGAAGAAACAGTAAAAAACTTCATTAAAAAGATAAACCCATCAAAGTTATAAATAAATTTAAATACCCCATAAAAACTCAAATATAAAATGATATGTCTCATAGCCCTGATTGCATTTGGAATTTTAGGTATTTTCAGTGTAAGCTATAGAAAGCTGGCTTTAGAGGCATTTGACTGCGTCTTCAGAAGAATCACTTTAAGGAAATGTGAATCAGGCTTAGACCAAAGGCTAAAAAGCCAGATTACAGGAAAACTGATGGTCAAAAGCCCAAAGCTGGCTTCAAAAATCTACAAAAATTTTGAAGTCATATCTTGGATATTTACAATTCTGATGATAGCCAGCACAATTTACTCCGGCTATGGTATATACAACTTTCTTGTTCATGGCAACTGCAACGGTCCGGATTCAAATGCCTTATGCATCTTTGATCCTCTTAAAAAAGAAGAGCCTGAAACATGCTCAGTAGCATTCCAAAAAACTGCTGAATTAGAAGCACCAGAAATAGGAGATTCTCCAAGCTTAGGCTCATTAAACTCAAAAATAACAATAATAGAGTTTGGATGTTATACCTGCCAATATACAAGAGAGGCTCAAGAAACAGTAGAGAAAGTATTGAAAGAATACAAAGGAACCATGAGGTTTGTTTACAAAAGCTTCCCATTACCGAACCATGAAAGCAGTAAAAATGTTGCTATAGCTGCAGAGTGTGCAAAACTCTCAGGAAAATTCTGGTTGTACAACTCATTATTATTCAACAAAGACATAAAAACTGATGATAAATCACTGATTAGCTATGCTAAAGAAGCAAACATAAACATAACTCAATTTGAGCAATGCCTTAACAGCCAGGAGGCAATAGAAAACGTGGATATAGAGTTTAACCAGGGCATTGCATCAGGAATTTATGGCACTCCAACTTTCTTCATCAATAACATAAGCCTTGTAGGTCCTCAATCCTTTGAAGAATTCACCAAAATAATAAAAAAAGAGCTTAGGAAATAAAAAATTGCTTTGTCTCATGATTCTCTTTATTTCTACAAAGCAAAAAATCCAAAACATTTAAAATAACCTATACACCTCAAACGTTTATGTTCAGCCTAAATGTAGAAAAAATAAGGGAAGATTTCTCTATTCTAAACAAAACTATAAACAACAAGCCAATAATATACATGGACTCTGCCTGCGTAACCCTAAAGCCAAAGCAGGTAGTAGAAAAAATAAACCAATATTATAATGAGTTTCCTGCATGCGCAGGAAGAAGCACACATAAACTGGGAAAAAAAGTTACAGAAGAAGTCGAGCAGTCAAGAAAAACAATTCAAAAATTCATAAATGCAAAAAAACAGGAAGAAATAATCTTCACAAGAAACACAACAGAAGGCATTAACCTTATTGCAAATTCTCTAGGATTAGAAGGAAAGAAGGTTCTAGGGACAAGCAAAGAGCATAACTCAAACCTTTTGCCCTGGCTTAATGGAAACATGAAGTATGACATTGTAAAAGACAAAGACAATGATTTTAATTTTGAAGAATTCAATGAAAAAATAAAAAACACTAAGCTGGTTGCTATGCGCCATACTTCCAACTTGGATGGAACAACAATACCAGCAAAAGAGATAATCAAGATAGCTCATGAAAACCAAGCTTTGGTTTTATTAGATGCTGCTCAATCTATTCCCCACAAAGAAGTTGATGTCAAAAAACTGGATGTTGATTTCTTGGCTTTCTCAGGCCATAAAATGCTCGGGCCAAGCGGAACAGGAATCCTGTATGGAAAATACGACCTGTTAGAAAACCTAAAAACATTCATGCTAGGGGGAGAAACAGTTTTTGATTCAAATTACGATTCATTCAAGTTAGAAAAGCCTCCTGAAAAATTCGAAGCAGGCCTGCAAAATTATGCAGGCATTATAGGTTTGGCAGAGGCAGCAAGATATTTAACCAAAATAGGAAAAGACAAAATTGAAAAGCATGAAATCAAACTAAATAATATGATAACAGAGGAATTAAATAAAATTCCTGAGATAGATATTCTAGGCCCAAATGTCCCGGAATCAAGATCAGGAATAATAAGCTTCAACATAAAAAACACAGATCCGCACAATGTCGCTTCTATGCTCGACGCTTCAAACAACATAATGGTACGATCCGGAGCCCATTGTGTGCATTCATGGTTCAACGCCAACAAGCTAAAAGGCTCTGCAAGAGCATCCTTATACATATACAACACAGAAGAAGAAGCGGATATTTTTGTTAAAGCTGTAAAGGATTTAGTAAAAATAGTTAAATAAAAACATATTTAAATGAATAAATTCCTTGTTTTTCTTAAAAAGAGGTAAAAAATTGAAAAACTTTAAAGACAGCTATTTTGTAAAAACCTTGAAGCTGACCAAAAAAGAGCCTAAAACTGTATTCTATATAATCTTGTTGGATCTTTTATTTTTAGCAGCAATTAGTATTTTCTACAAATTAGTAGAATTCTTTTTCCTGAAAACACCTCCAGAAATTTCAACAGCTACAACCACACTCTATTTGATTGTAACTTTAGCATATTACTTAATTTTGATATTGATTTACTCGTTCTTCAAATACTCAGTATTAAATTCGATAAGCTCTATGTTCAAAAAAACTAAACTAAGTTTTATTCACATGAAAAAATTCTACTTATTGAATTTGTCAATATTTGCCGTATTTATGGTGGCATTCTTGCTTTTGAATGGAACAGTTTTAACAGGCACAAAAGAAGAATATCGAGCCTATATATTTTTGATAACAAATCTGCCTTTATTATTAGTATTCTACACTTTTATGAATATAAGCCATACCATATTTTCAGAATCAAAAAATTCAGGCATAAAAGAAACAGTTAAAAAAACTTTTACCGAAATTTCAAAAATAAAAAATTATCTGGGAGTTTTTCTAACCAATACCGCCTTGATCATTGTTTACTTCACCATGTTCTATTTCATAGGGCTGATATTAAAATATACATTATTCAAAAGCTACTCAGCAGCCGCACAATATAACAATACCTACTCAATAATATTTACAGTAATAACCACAATATTTTTCTACTCAGTCATTCTATTCAACAGAATTTATTTTTACAGCATTATAAAAAACAAAAAACAAAATGTTTTACCATAATATAAACCCAGTACTATTTAAAATTGGAATCTTTGAGATAAGATATTATGGATTAATTTTTATACTGGGCTTTCTGATTGGATATTTATTCTTAGTCTACCTTGCTAAAGAAAGAAAGCTAAATCTTACTAAAGATGACATCTCAGACTTATTACTATATTTATTAATAGGAATAATTGCAGGAGCAAGGCTCTTTTATATATTATTTTACAATTTAGGATTTTATCTGGAAAATCCTCTGGAGATGTTTGCCTTATGGCATGGAGGCTTGTCTTTTCATGGAGGCTTAGCAGGAGCAGTTATCGCAATCTTGCTCTTCTGTAAAAAAAAGAAAGTAAGCTTCTATGAAATAATTGATATTGTTGTGATTCCAGTTGCTTTAGGCTTAGCTTTTGGAAGGATTGGAAATTTCTTAAACGGAGAACTATATGGAAGAATCACAAACCTGCCCTGGGCAGTCAAGTTTAAAGGCGCAGAAGGCTTCAGGCACCCTTCGCAATTATATGAGTCATTAAAAAACTTAGTCATATTCAGCGTTTTATGGTTTATAAGGAACAAAAAGCTGCCAAATGGTTTTTTATTCTGGTCTTTTGTAACCCTGTACTCAGTCTTAAGGTTCTTTGTAGAATTTGTCCGGGAACCAGACCCTCAACTGGGTTTTATAATATTCAGCATGACAATGGGCCAAATCCTAAGCATCATCACATGCTCAATAGGAATCTATTTTCTGTTTAGGTTAAAATATGAAAGCAAGAATAATCACTGAAAACAAAGCAGAAGAAGAAATGGAAAAGAGTGGTGTAGATAAAGCAGGAATTAAAATAATGCTTTCTAAAAGTATTTTCAGGATTGTAAAATTACATGACATAAGAAATGCTATAGCCAACATTCTAAAGCAGGAGATGCTTTCTTTAGGCGGGGAAGTTGCGGTCAATAAAGGCTGCGTGAATTGCACTGTTGAAAAATCAGATGTCATCATAATGGGCACATTAAAGCAATTTCAAGGATTAGCAAAAAAAATGCACCCTCAGGTTTCAGAGTCAAAAGAAATAGCAAAGCAAATAGAAAATATTATAAAAGAGTTCTAGGTTTAGAGTAAAAGTTGCAATTAAAAAATAATCAATAAAAACCCATTAAATAAAAAACAGCCATCAGCACACAAACAAAAGCACAATCAATTGTGAACGTGGAATTGAACTAATGGTTTAAACTTAATGGTTAAAATAAAAATTATTGATAAAATATAAAAATAGATTAAAAATGGAATGTAACAAAGAAACAAATCTGCAAAATTGCAACTGCACTTATCCGGGATGCCCGAGAAAAGGCATTTGCTGTGAATGTATAACATACCACAGAAAAGCAAATCAGTTGCCTGCATGTTTTTTCTCATCTGAAGCAGAAAAAACATTTGACAGAAGTGTTGAAAATTTTATAGAAGGTAATAAACAATGAGATTAGATTCAGAGACTAAAACAAACATCCTGTTAGGATTGTA
>JADHVE010000017.1 GCA_016784195.1 Candidatus Woesearchaeota archaeon
TAGGCATGAGCCGCACTGCTAAACTAGGGGGAGAAGACCGAATCATACCCTGGGCTTCTGTAGAGGCTCTGGAAAAAAGTTTGCATGACTTGCATCTAAAATACCAAAAAAGCAAAATCGCGGATTTACATCCAAGCGACATAGCAGACATTATGGAAGACTTAAGCCACGATGAACGTGTCCTTATTTTTGATTCTCTGGAAAAAGGCAAAGCCACAAGAACATTGATTGAATCTGAGCCAGATGTGCAAAGCACTTTTCTGAAAGGCTTAAAGATAACCAGAATAATAGAAATATTAGAAGACATGCCCTCTAATGAATCTGCTGATATATTAAGCCTGATGCCAAGAAGAAGGGCAAGCACAATACTCAATTCTATGAAAGATATCAAAGCTAAAAAAATCAGGGAAATCCTGAGATACCCTGAAGAGTCTGCAGGCTCTATGATGCATACTGAGTTTATTGCTCTGCCTCAAACTCATACAGCTCAGCAGACAATTAATCTGTTGAGAAAATTGAAGCCTACTTCTGAAAAAATTTACCATTTATATGTTGTCGATAGAAAAATGCATCTGCTTGGGGTGTTGTCCATAAGGACTCTTCTGACTGCAGAGCCAAAAAAAATGATTTCGCAGTTTATGAATACAAAAATAGCAAAAGTAAACCTGAATACCTCAAAAAAGGATGTTGCACATGCATTAACTAAGTATAGCCTGTTTTCGCTGCCTGTTGTAGATAAGAATCATGTGCTGAAAGGCGTTGTAAAGGCAGACGAAGTCTTGGAAGAGGTAATGCCCAAGTCATGGAAACAGGGAACTTATCATAAGTAACATCCTTATTTAATTAATCTGTCAAAAACAATTAAAAACTTACCAATAGGAATACAAACCGGATATCGATCAGTTGTGAACGTAGTTATGTTTTTATTTTATTTATCTTAAAACTAAAAAATAATGGAAAGGTAAAAAGAAAAAAAACTTAAATAATTATACACTGTGGAAAAACCTGATGATTAAAATTTATAAATTAAAGAATGATAAAAAAAATAAAGAAAAGATTCAATTGGAAAAGAATTCTTTTGTTTTTGTCTGTTATAGGGCCTGGTTTGATAACTTCAAGCGTGGATAATGACGCAGGAGGAATAGCAACCTACTCTGTTGCAGGAGCACATTTCGGCTACAGCATGTTATGGTCTTTGATTCCAATAACTATCATACTGGTCATTGTTCAGGAAATGTCAGCGAGGATGGGTGTTGTAACCAGGAAAGGATTAGCAGATCTGATAAGGGAAAACTTAGGCATAAAGTTGACTTTGTTCATAATGATTGGACTGATAATTGCAAATTTTGCAACAACAGTATCTGAGTTTGCAGGCATTGCTTCTTCTGGAGAAATTTTTGGCTTAAGCAAATATATTCTAGTTCCGATAGTAGCAGGAGTAGTCTGGCTCTTAATTTTAAAATCCAACTATAAGATACTTGAAAAGTTTTTCTTGGTTTTGATTTTGTTCTATTTCACTTATGTAATCGCAGGATTTTGGGCAAAGCCTGACTGGGGCGTTGTTGCCAAAGAAACCTTTTTGCCGACTATCAACTTTACCCCTGCCTACCTCATTGTCCTCATAGCTATGATAGGAACGACCATAACTCCATGGATGCAGTTCTATCTGCAGTCTTCTATTGTTGAGAAAGGCGTAAAAATCAAGGAATATGCCTATTCCAAGATTGAAGTGATTATCGGATGTCTAAGCACCGATATGGTATCTTTTTTTATCATAATAGCATGCGCAACTACTTTATTTCCACTCGGAATAAAAATCGCAAATGCAGGAGATGCTGCATTAGCCCTAAAGCCGATAGCAGGCAATTTAGCATCAGGCGTATTCGCAACAGGCTTTTTTGGAGCTGCCCTTTTCGGAGCATTTATTCTTCCTTTAGCAACTGCTTTTTATATCTGCGAAGCATTTGGATGGGAATCAGGAGTTAATAAAAATTTTAAGCAGGCAAAGCAATTCTACACTATCATTGCTTCAATGATAATGTTATCAGCCTTAATCATTTTAATACCCAATGTTCCGTTAGTATGGATAATGGTATCTTCCCAGGTCATCAACGGTGTGATACTCCCGTTTACATTAATAGCAATGCTCTTCCTGATCAACAATGAAAAACTGATGGGTAAATATGTTAACTCTAAATTTTATAATATCCTGGTATGGGCTACTGCAGTAATAGTTGTTATCCTGACAATTCTGATGGTTATAACTACTTTTTTTCCTGACTTGTTTTCAATGATTTTTTAGAATAATTTAAATTTTTAAATTGAAAAATGCACGAAACAGCTTTTATTAACAAAATAACAAAAGAAGCAGAAAAACAGGGTAATGTAACTGCAGTTGTTATTGAAATTGGAGAATTAGCAGGAATCCAGGCAGAACATCTGGAAGAACATTTAAAAGAGGCAGTAAACTGGGATATCAAGATTATAAAAAAAGACAGCTTAGTTATATGTGATTGCGGCTTTAAAGGCAGGCCAAAAATTATTGAAAAAGCCCATGATTTCACATTGTTTGAATGCCCAGAATGTAAATCTATTCCAAAAATTTTAGACGGAGACAAAGTAATACTAAAAAGAGTCATAGTAAAATAAATTTAAAAATAAATGAAAAATTAGCCAATAACACCTTCCCGCCCCATATTAAATTAAAAATATCATTTTTTTAACAAAAATAAAAAACAAAAGTACTGAAAAATTCCAATCACGCTGAGAATCATAGAATTTTCATATTAATTAAACATGTTTAAAAAGTAAAAAGAGTACAAAGAAAAAAACTAAAAAATACTCAAATAGTTGTGCATGCAGTAAATCACCGGATAATAAAAAAATTAAAATCATTAATTAAAATGTGTTTGGCTATTCCCGGAAAAATAATAAAACTAGAAAAAGGCAAAGCTATTTTAGATTATGGTACAGAAAAAAGGGAAGGAAAAACAATGGCTGATGATTTTAATATCGGAGATTATGTAATCATGCAGGCGGGGATTATAATTCAAAAAATCCCCAAAGATGACGCTCTAAAAAGCCTGAAGTTATTCAAACAACCAGATTCCACTTAAAATGAGAGTTGAGAACTATTTTCTAAGATACGCATTTCCCTGTGCTTTTATACTAAAGCAGAGAGGAGAAATCAATCAAAAAAAATATGACTGGCTATTTGATATAGCAGTCAACAATAAATATATTAAAAAAGAAGAATTAGAAAAAATATTCTTCAGAGCCTTCAACTACATTGATGAACTGGCAAAAGAAAAAAACAAAGGAAGATGGGATTTCGAGATTATAAAAGAATATTTTCTAAAAAGGCACAATGAAATAATCGAGCAGGGAAGGGACATGTATAAAGATGCTCCTGAAACATTAAAGGAATTGTCAAAAGTGATTGAAGCAGAAATAACAGATAAAAAAGAGGATATTCTGGAAATCAGATTCAACAACAAGAAAAGGTTTGTTTCCAATATCTTTGTTCCGGAAGCCAAGATTAAAGATAAAGTAAGAGTGCATTACGGGTTTGCTGTTGAAATTATTGGCTGAGTTTCTTTAATTCTTTCTGTAAAAAAAACAAAAGAGATTATCCCGGACACTAAAAATAGAATCCCTAAAACATGGTGTACAGTCAATACTGCACCAAGAAAAAAATAAGACAACAGAGTTGTTATCGGGCTTCCCAATAATAAGATTGAAGTTGCAACAGAAACTTTCACGTCCTTTAACCCAGCATACCAAGTAAACACGTATAAAAACAAAAAGATTGAGGAAACTAAAATCCACGACATCTGAGATAAAGTCAATGTTGATATTAGCCCTAATTCATTATTGAAAAACAAAAACGCTAAAATAAACAAAGAGCCGAAAAACATCCTTCCAAACGCAACCTGCCTTGAGCTCAATTCTTTTAAAGTATGTTTTGATATGACATTCTCAGCTGCCCAGAACAAAGTAGCTATAAAAACCAGTAAAGAGCCGTAATCCAGGCTGAATAAGCTTAAAGGATTCATATTTAATATTAAAAAACTTCCAGCTAACAACAATACAGCAGATATTAATATTTTCTTGTTTAACCTTTCCTTTAAAAAAACCATGGCCATTATTGCAGCGTAAATAAACATTGTCTTATGAATAAAAGCAGAAGCTGCTCCAGAACTTAACTGCAAGCCTCTAAAAAACAATAAAAAAGGAACTGACCCTCCGACAAATCCGATAAGAACTAACTTCATCCAGTCCTTTTTTCTCAAAGCCATTAATGCTTTGAACTCGCCCAAGAACATTATTATAGCAAATAAAAAAACAACTACAACAGTATTTTTAGCAAAAGTAAAAATATTCGAATTGATTCCAGAAACTCCAAACTGATTTATAAAAATAGCAACACCACTCACCAAAGCTGTAAAAAACACAAACATCAAGCCTGTTTTTTTATCTTGGTTCATTTTCAAATTTTTATTTAACACACTTATAAATTTTATTATTTTCAAAAAGTTATTATATATCAAAAACAAACAAGCATTATGAAAACAGTTTTATTGGTTTTCGGCAATGAGTACATAGAAGAAGACAACTTAGCAGTAAACATCTCCAAAGAGTTAAATCTAAAAAACATTGACCTGAAAAGATGCCATTCTGCTGATGACCTATTCAATTATTATGATTATGAAGAAATATTTGTCCTGGACGTTGTAAAAAATATTGACAAAGTTGTTCTAATAGAAAACATCGATAAAATAAAAGAGCATAAATTATTTTCCCTGCATGACTTTGATTTAGGCTTTTTCCTGAAATTGATGAAAGAGTTGGGAAGCTTAAAAGAAATAAAAATCATAGGCATCCCAAAAAAAGGGGATAAAGAGTCTATAAAGGCGGATATTTTAGAGGTTATAAAAAATAAAAAGAAAATAAATCTGTAAATTATTTTTTATTGAATTAAGTTTGAAATAATTACGGATAACACAAATCAATCCGAAACTGTCACACTTTCTTTTACCTTAACTTTATCCAGCACAACAACAATTGCCCACACACTCAATAATACCAAAGTTATTGTCACTCCAAGCATTAAGTCAGATATCAGATTTTCTCCGATTAAAAAAAGCTCCTTGTTCCATAAATGATCAACTACTCCGAAAATCCCGCCCCCTAAAAACAAAAAATTCAGCCATAGATGATTCTCATTTTTCTTCCATGTAGGAATATTCTTCCTCAAAACATAATGTACGGCTGCTGCTACTGCAGGTACTATATAACATGTCATTTTAACATCCTCCTTTCACTTTAACATCCATGAAAAATAATCAATCCCAGACAATCTCCAAAAAATGTGTCGCACAACTGATGCAAGGGTCATAAGCCCTTATCAGTTTCTCAATCTCCAGTTGTATTGTTTTCTTATCCTCATCTAACAAAGAAGACAGCAAAGCCCTGATATTGTCTTCTATATTCTGCAAATTTTGCGTTGTCGGCGTAGTTATATTGACAAATTTTGAAAACCCTTTTTTATCAAACTCATATTTATGGAACAATATCCCTCTTGGCGCTTCTGAAGCTCCAAAGCCTACTGCTTTTTTTGGTTTAACTTCAACTAATGCCTCTTCTTTTAACTTCAGATTTTCAATAACATCTATGCATCTTTTAACACCTTCATGAATTTCAATTGCCTGAGCCAGAACATTCATATAAGGATTGTACATATTATTTCTGATTATATTCAGGTAAGGCTGATTCTCCTTTGAAATTAATTTCCGATTATTGACTATTCTTGCTAAAGCTCCAACCATATAGCTTTTTTGCCCTTTAACGGCAAATTCTGCTGTTGAGCCTTGCTTAAAGTATTCCCTGAAATGTTTCTCATAATTATTTATGGGTATGCAGGTTTTGCCTTTGCAGGCTATCTGATCTGTTGTAGAAAAATAAGAATCCCCTTCAAGTGCAAAATATTCCTTGAATTTCTCAAATTTAGGATATTCTAATTTTGAAAATAACTTTAACGTTTTATTTGAGTCTTTTTTTGCTGCTCTAAGATTTTTTAGCAATAAATTCAGCTGCTTTTTATCTGGAAGCCTTGTAAAGCCTCCAACTACAGCAACTATCGGATGTATGTCTCTTCCGCCAATAGTCCGGACTATCTCATTTCCCAGTTTTTTAAGCCTTAAAGCCCTTTTGAATTCCTCTTTGTACTCGGATGCCATCTTGAGGGCATTAGGATAGCCCAGATAATCAGGCAATACCATAAAATACAGATGAAGAGTATGGCTTTGTATTGTTCCCCCTATATTGAGCAGCTCTCTCAGAATTTCAGTCTGCTTGCTTGCTTTAATGTTAAATGCATTCTCAATAGCCTTCAAAGAAGTTAAAGTATGTACAACAGAGCATACCCCGCAGATTCTTGAAGATATATTCGGAAGGTCATTATACTTTTTATCTTTTAAGATGCCTTCAAAAAATCTTGAGCCTTCAAAAATATCTAAGGCAACTTTCTTTACCTTTCCTTTGTCTATCTTGACATACAGCTTAGCATGGCCTTCTATTTTAGTTATATAATTAATGTCTATTGTTTTTGCCATCATGTATCAACATTCTTGAATTTGCTTATCTTATTGAGTATATCTTTCTTGTCCAGGCCCCAGCTTTTGAACAAGTTAATTTCTGAAGACAGATTAGCTTCAGGACATGGACCTCTGCAAAGCACGCATGGAACATTCTCCCTTAAGCATAGAGCATCACATCCTCTCCTGCTAACAGCGCCTAAACAAATCTTTTTTTCTATCAGGTAGCAGTTCTTCCCTCTTCTTGGGCATTCATCGCAGACAGGGCCTTCAAGCTCCTTTATCACTTTTCCTTTGATAAAATTATTTACAAAATCCACAAACTCTTTTTTGATTATAGGGCATCCATACATATAATAATCGACCTCCACATATTCTCCAATGCCTGTTGCCTTAACTGCATCTTTCAGTGTCTTTTGGTTATATACATATTTTTCCAGCTTCTTGTTCTCAATAAAATTCCTCATAGAAGGAATTCCACCGTGGCATGCACAAGCCCCAAGAGCAACAACAAACTTGGATTTTGCCCTTATTATTTTCAGTTTTTTAATCTGAACTTTAGAGGTTACTGCACCTTCTACAAACGCTACATCAAATCTAGTATTCTTATTCTTTTCCTTTAACAGATGAAAATACTGAATATCCATCTTATCTACCATCTTCATGAAATTATCAAGAAACAACACAGTGAACTGGCAGCCTTCACAGCATGAAAACGAAAAGAAGCCGGTCTTAATTTTTTTTACACCCATTTTTTACAGCCTTAGTTTTTATTGGTATAAATAGTTTTTTGTTTTGCCAAAAAATTACAATCACTACCCACACAAACAAAGCAAAGCAAAAATTTTTTAAATAAACCTTTTTTCTTTATATTAAAATCTATAAGGGGGAATTATAAAATGGAACTAACTTTTTTGTATGTGATTTTATTTGTTTCTATAGTTTTTATGTTTATATTTAACAGGATAGCAATGAAAGAAAATGTTAAAGATAAAAAAATGAAATACATTTCTGGATTAATCCAAAAATGTGCAATGAAATTCTTAAGAACAGAATATTTATTCATAGCTCTTTATGTGATTGCTGTTAGTATTGTTCTTTATTTTCTATTAGATAGAAGTAGCAATACTATCTCAAGCACAACATCTTTTATAATTGGAAGTGTAAGTTCAGCTTTAGCTGGATGGTATGGTATGAATAGAGCTACAAGAGCTAATGCTAAAACAACAAATGCAGCAAGAAGAAGTCTTAATGATGGTTTGAAAGTTAGTTTTTCTGCAGGTGCTAATGTGGGTTTATTTTTAGTAACTATAGGTGTTGCCGGTTTACTTACAATTATTTTAGTATTCCCCCATGATCTTAATGCTTTATTAGGATATTCTTTTGGAGTTGCTTCAATTGCTTTGTTTGCAAGAGTCGGTGGAGGGATTTATACAAAAGCTGCTGACGTGGGAGCAGATTTAGTAGGAAAAGTTGAAGCAGGCATACCTGAAGATGATCCTAGAAATCCTGCAGTTATTGCAGATAATGTTGGTGATAATGTAGGTGATGTTGCTGGTATGGGAGCAGATTTGTTTGATTCATTAGTTGTTAATATTGTTGCAGCAATGGGGATTGCTGTTGCGTTATCAGAAGCTGATAAATTAGCAATTGGATTATTATTTAAAAATGCAACATTCATATATCCCTTATTTGTTGTATGTACTGGTTTAATCGGAGCTATAGTTGGAACGTTTTTTGCTAGAACAAAATCAAAAGACCCTTCAAAAGGTTTAAATAAAGCTTTCTATGTAACTTGCATTATTTTAATTGGAATTACTTATTACCTCAACCAATACTTTTTTGCAAATTTAAATGTGTTTTATTGTGTTGTTATTGGGGTTATTGCAGGGATACTATTAGGCAAAGCAACTGAGTATTATACAAGTTACGATTTTAGGCATGTTAAAGGTATTGTAGAAAGTTCAAAAATTGGGCCTGCTACCAACATAATCCATGGTTTGAGTGTAGGTAAAAGGTCAACCTTAACAATTGTTGGAATCTTGTTGATTGCAATATATCTTGCTTTCCAGTTTGCTGGAATCTATGGTGTTGCAATAGCTGGAGTAGGAATGCTTGCATTAGCTGCTATAATAATGGCAATTGATGTTTATGGACCCATAGTCGATAATGCTGGGGGTATAGCTGAAATGGCAGGATTACCAAAAAAAGTTAGAGAAACAACAGACAAATTAGATGCTGCAGGTAACACTACAGCTGCAATAGGGAAAGGTTTTGCAATTGGTTCAGCTACATTAGCTGCATTAGCTTTATTGACCTTGTTTGCAGAAGAAGCAGGTTTGATGAGTATTAATCTATTAAATTATAAGGTAATGATTGGATTATTTATTGGTGGTTTAATACCTTATAGATTTTCTGCTTATGTATTATTAGCTGTAGGAAACGCTGCTGTTAAGATTGCAGAAGAAGTTCGGAGACAATTTAAAACAATCAAAGGAATCATGACTGGTAAAACAGAGCCAGATTATGAAAAATGTATAGATATAGCAACAAAATCAGCATTAAAAGAAATGGTAATGCCTTCATTGCTGGTCATAGGTACTCCGATTCTTGTGGGATTACTGTTAGGGCCTGAAGCACTTGGTGGAGCATTAGCTGGTACTCTTGTTAGCGGAGTTTTACTAGGAATAAAACAGTCAAACTCTGGTGGTGCGTGGGATAATGCTAAAAAAATGGTTGAGCAAGGGCATCATGGTGGTAAAGGTTCACCCACTCATCATGCAACAGTTGTTGGAGATACAGTAGGAGACCCTCACAAAGATTCAAGCGGACCATCGCTTAATATCTTGATTAAATTAACCATTTTAGTAGCAACTGTTTTTGTTACATTTTTTTAATTTTTTTCTTTAAACCAAAACCTATTTAAACAAAATAATCTTTAATTGTTAAAAAGAGGTAATAGACTTTATGGTCATAATATTTATTATACTTTCAGCACTTCTAGCTTTATTAGTCGCTGCCTTGTTAGCAAACTACATACTACATAAATCTCCTGGAAATAAAAAAATGCAGGAGATTTCTGAGTTAATCTATAATGGCGCTATGACTTTTCTTAATAGAGAATCTAAAATTATGTTTATTTTTATGGTAATTGTAGCGTTTATTCTTTATTTTGTTTTACCAGAAGGAGGTAAAAAGGCAATTGCTTTTGTTGCAGGTTGTATATTGTCTGCATTAGCAGGAAGAATTGGAATGTTTATTGCAACTTATTCAAATGCACGTACTGCAAATGCTTGTAAAAAAAATCTTAAAGAAGGTTTAAAAATTGCATTTTCTTCTGGATTAGTTATGGGGTTATGTGTTGTAGGGTTAGCAATACTGGGCATTATGTTTTTTTACCTATTCTGGCACGATGCGAATATACTTTTCAGTTTTGGGTTTGGTGCTTCTTATGTTGCATTGTTTGCTCGTGTAGGGGGTGGTATATTTACAAAAGCTGCTGATATAGGAGCTGATTTAGTAGGCAAAGTTGAAGCAGGCATACCTGAAGATGATCCTAGAAATCCTGCAGTTATTGCAGATAATGTTGGTGATAATGTAGGTGATGTTGCTGGTATGGGGGCAGATTTGTTTGAAAGTTATGTTGAAAGTATTGTAGCAGCAATGGTCTTAGGGTTCGCATCTTATGTTTCGGTTAATGATAATGCAATTAATGTTTTATTATTACCATTAGCATTGTCAGCTTTTGGAATTATTGCTTCAATAATTGGAATGTTTTTTGTAAGAATAAAAGGTTCAAATATTTATAATGCAATCAATAAAGGAATATTTGCAGCATCAATTGTAATGATAATTGGAGGGTATTTTATTATTAAATGGATGATTAACGATATTAATATTTTTTATGCTGTTGTAATTGGTTTGATTGCAGGAACAATCATAGGGTTATCAACAGAATATTATACTTCCAGTAAAAAAACACCAACTAAAAATATTGCACAAGCTGCAAAAACCGGTGCTGCTACTAACATAATAGAAGGATTAGCTGTTGGAATGTGGTCAACAATTATTCCTGTTTTAGCAGTGTGTGGAGCAATACTAGGTTCATATTATTTTGGTGGATTATATGGGGTTGCAATTGCATCAGTTGGATTATTATCAACATTAGCAATTACTTTAGCAGCAGATTCTTATGGGCCTGTGGCAGATAATGCTGCAGGGATAGCAGAAATGGCAAACCTTGGCCAGGTTGTTCGCAAAAGAGCTGAATCTTTGGATGAAGTAGGAAATTCAACAGCTGCGATGGGTAAAGGTTTTGCAATAGGTTCAGCTGCATTGACTTCTTTAGTGTTATATGTAGGTTTTGCAGAAGTTACGGGAATAAAAGTAATAAATGTTGCAAACCCCACAGTCATAGTCGGATTGTTTATTGGTGGATTGTTACCCTTCCTATTTTGCGCATTGTTGTTGAAAGCAGTAGGAAATGCTGCTTTTAAAATGATTGAAGAGGTACGAAGACAATTTAAACATATTAAAGGTTTGTTAAAAGGTAAAGCTCAACCTGATTATGACAAATGTATAGAGATTAGTACAAGTGCTGCGTTAAAAGAAATGATACTGCCAGGGATATTAGCAATTGCTAGCCCAATACTAGTTGGATTATTTTTAGGGGCAGAAGCACTAGGTGGAATGTTAGTAGGAAAATCTGTTGTAGGGTTTTTATTAGCAGTGTTTTTATCTAATGCTGGAGGTGCTTGGGACAACGCAAAAAAATACATTGAAGAAGGTAAATTAGGCGGAAAAGGTTCTGATGCGCATAAGGCATCTATTGTAGGAGATACTGTAGGAGACCCATTCAAAGATACAGCAGGGCCTTCACTAAATATATTAATTAAACTGATGGGAATAATAGCTTTGATTTTTGTTCCTTTGTTTATTTGATTTTTATTTTTCTTCTTGATTTAGAAAAAAGTAGTGTAACAAACAAATTTTAAACAAAATTTTTTATAAATAAACCCTACACCTCACAATAACAAACCCTCTAAAGATATAGATAAACTAAAAAATTAGTTTCTTCGTTTTTTATCCGACTCTAATTTAAGTGATTACAAAATAGAAAAAAGTGGACAATCTAGCCCTGATTTTCTAATAAAACCTTTATCGTAGGCAGCTCATAAGGCCCTCCTTCTTCAATTGCCTTTAGAATTGTTCCGCCGCCAGTAAACAAAAAGTACCTGGGATCATTCAGAGCTTTCTCGTAAAGTTCAGGAGTCAGCTTCTTCAAAGCCTTTAAAGTATCTCCTCCTCCAAAAAACACTTTTGCCTTTTCATTAGTAGAAATTCCATCAAACAAAGCTTTAGTCCCTTCTGTGTATCCTGCCTTGTCATAACCCATAACTGCATTCACAAAAATAGTTTTTGCTTCCTGCAAAACTTTCTTAACATCTTTATCAAAAGACTTTTCAGAAATGTCATAAACGTAATTTAATTTTTGCCCCGGTTCTAATGAATCAACATCAATTTCCCTGAATTTGCCTTCTTTCATTTCACCTTTAACTTCAGACTCAATAATATAACTTAAGAACAAAATCTTATTTTGAGCTTCATCTTTCTCAATGATTTTTTTTGCTATTTCAACTTCCTCAGAACTAACTTCATTTATAGACACACCATACTTTGCGCATAACAGAGCATTTCCAGGTATCCCCCCCACAATAAGGTAATCAGCTTTTTTATGTAAGGCCAGTATCGGGCCTATTTTAGTGTCAATCTTCTCTCCTGCAATTGCCGCTAAAAACGGCTTTTTTGGGTTTGTAACCTCTGCAAGCTTTTTTATCTCCTCTTCAACCAAAAAGCCTGCATAACTTTTAAGATGGTTTGCAACATCAAAAGTAGAGGCATGAGGCTGCCATGAGCCAAAAGCATCATAAACAAAAACATCAGCTAAGAAAGCAAGCTGTTTTGCAAAATCCTTTCTAACATCCCCTTTATTTTCCTCTCCTTCAAACCATCGGGTATTAGGCAGATAAACAATATCAGCTTTGCCTTGCTTCATCTCCTCAATTGCACCCTTTGCTTTAGTGATGTCCTTTAAGCCTGTGTTTAAAGCATTCTCAGTATCAACTTCAGCATACTTGACATCATAGCCCCATTCCTGTTGAATATACTCAATCACAGGCCCGCAATTCTCTTCCCCATCTATTGTTATTTCATGAGTTTTCTTATTTCTCGGCCTTCCAAAATGGCTCATCAAAACAGGAAAGCCATTGTTCTCAAGAACATAGGATATTGTTTTTTTCGACCTCTCCAGCCTGAATGGGTCTTTAATTTTCCCTTTCTTAACCACATTATGGTCAACCCTCATAAGAACTACTTTACCGTTTAAATCTATTTCAGAAACTATAGGCAGTTTTGTCATTTTCATACCCTCCAAAATTTGTTTTTTGATGTTAAATATTTAATATTTTTGGATTTAGATTTTTGGTTTAAATATTTCAAACGACTGAAATTTCAATCTTTAACATCTCTTTAATCTCTTTCTCCAGATTACTTTTCATCTTTTCAATATCTATTTTCCCTATGCTCTGCTTTAAATTTTCAACATTATTGCCTACATTTTCTAAATTATTATTTGCCATATTCAATCTCTCATTCAAAGCTTTATATTTGTTGTTTATTTCGCTGTGTTCTATTTCCTCTTCAATAACCCTCATGTGCTCACTTAGTTTATCATGGCTGTTCATAAAATCAACAAAAAAATCCTTGCTTAGTTTTTTTATTTCCGCTAATGTCTTATTTTTCTTTTTCTCATCCAGCCCCAATTTATCTTCAGTTAAATTTTTCCCTAAACTTCCAAGTATTTTTATTATTTTCAGTTCCTTATCTTTCAAGAGGGTATTTACCGGATTCTCAACATAATCATTAAGCAGTTTTTCATCTTCAAGTATGATTCTGGAAAACTTCCTTAATGCCCGGTTTAGCAAAGAAAAAGACTGAAAAATTATATCATCGTTATCGTTTATTTCCTCTGAAATTAACTCTTTCTCCGTTTTCAGGCTATTAAAATTAGAGTAATCTTCTGAATTCCTTACACTCTCAATTTCTTTCAGCAAATTTTCCTTCTCTTTTATTAACCCACTTAATTCTGCTTCCCGGCTTTCCAGCTCTTCCTTGAAATCTCCTTTCTGATTTATCTTATTCTTCACGCTTGTTATCTTGCTTTTTATATTTTCAAGTTCAGTGACCTTGGAGTTTTTTATTTCCGACTTTATCTCTTTTATCATCTGCTCTATATTTTTTATATCAATTGCAATGTCTGTTGCCTGATGCGCAAAGAATTCCTTTAATACATGATAGCTTCTTGTCGTGCTCTTGCCTAAGCTGATTAAAGAGATGTCAAAGTCATTACAGAACTTCAGCAATATCTCATAGTCAGTTTCTATTTTAATATTATCCAGAAAATTAGAGATTATTTTTATATAAGACTGCCTGTTCCCTTCCATAACCTGCTTTGCCCTCATCGGTATGTTAGGATTCTGCAGCTTAGCTTCCTTCAAAACCTCCAGATTAGATTTAGTCTTTTCTATCTCTGCCTTTATTTTTTCCCTCATTACATTTATATTTTCATTTAGACTATCATGAACATTACTAACCCTAGAATCAAACCACCCACCAAGATTTCCTAATTTAACAGTTTCTTTTTCCTTTTCCTGTTTTTTGAATAGATTCTTTATAAAATCAAGCATTTTTATTTATCATCAATTTTTTATCATCGCATACTTTTCCACAATTGTGATTATTCAAGTATTTTTTTAGTTTTGTTCTTTGTTTATTTTTTAGTGTATTGAAATTTTAATTGATAAAAATCAACACAACCAGATTCACAACTGATTGTGCTCCTTTTTGTGCAGTGTGAATTATTTTTAATTATTCTTTTTAAGGATAAATTTTTTATTTGTTATTTTCTTATTGATTCTTTGATTGTGGGTTTATAGTTGCAGACATAAATAATAAGGTAATAACCTACCAATATATCAAGAAGACACAAACAAAACGTATAAACATTGTGTCTTCCGCTATAGGAATAGTAAGTTTATTAAATATTTTACCTTATTGTGTTATTATGAAGAGAAGGTACAATAAAAAGTCAGCAGAGCATAAAAAAATAGCCAGGGAAAGGATTGAAGTTTTATTCAAACAGGCTAAAGATACCTTCAAAGAAGATGCTAAATTATCTGATAGATATGTCCATTTAGCCAGAAAAATAGCTATGAAATACAAAGTAAGGATCAAGCCTGAGCTAAAAAGAAGGTTCTGCAAGCACTGCTATAGATACCTCATGCCTGGAATAACCAGCAGAGTAAGAATGCAAAAAGGCAAAGTTGTCTATTTCTGCTTCAGCTGTAAAAAATTCATGAGATTCCCCCATATAAAGAAGAAATAAATTCTTTTAACAAACAGATTAAACATTTTATATCAACTATGTTCTATATAGCAAAATATCATATTCTAAGATTAATTTACTACTAAGAAAAGACAAAAATAGAAAGATTTATATACCACCTAAAACCTAACTTTTCCTTAGAAAAAGAGATTTTTATACTTAAAATTGGGAGTGGTGATTTTAATGGAACTTGTAGAGATAGTAAGCTCTGAAAAAATCGACAGAAAGAAAATTGAAAATGAAGTTGAGAAAGGAAAATATAACGAAGATATGTTAGCTTTAAATTCAAAAAAGAATGTTGTTAAAAATGGATGAAGTATTTGACGAAGACTCAATAGAAATTGAGAGTATGAGAAAAGAAAGAAAGAAGATGAAAGACAAAGATTTTTCTAGATTAATCAACAGAAAAGATTTAAATAGCTTTGAATTGGACGAATTGTTTATGTGAAAATGAGAATAAGAGAATATATCATGCCTGATCTGTATGCTACTTTATATAATTCTATCTCTCAAGGTAAAGAACTGGTTTCTTTGTTGATATACCGCCCCAATAATGATCCAAAAGATGGTATTGTACAGGGCATAGTTTTATCTGAAATTTTGGAAAATGAAAAAGTTATTCAATTTTCTTCTGATAGTGAATGTATAGTTAATGAATCCCTTTTAGAAAAAATAAAAAAATTTAATATGGGCGAATTAAAAGAATTATATATTGGAAAAATAAAAATTGGCAGTAAAGCCTTAGGGTCAGATTTTGCTGGAGTAGAAATAATCCCGTATCACACTCACCCTTTAATAGATCAGGATATTTTTTCTTCCAAAGAAGATATAAATGAAATCAAACAAAGATGGGGATCGTCTGCAATAATAACTGCTTCAAGAAAAGCAAGAGATAAATACGGAATGAAGCCACCTTTTGTTGCGGGTTACTCTGATCAAAAAGGAAATTATGCAGGTATTCCCCTAGACAAACTATCTCCATTGGAGATTGACTTGAATTTAGGAGAACACCTAGGCCAATGTAGGTTAAGTGCTAATTTTGAAATGGTAAAATAATAAAAAGAATATCAAAAAAACCAAACAATTTTTAAATAAAATAATAACTTTTTCTTGGCAATGGAAAACTACAACCTGGAATTGCCCAAAGCAGTAAACCAAATAAAAGCCCAAAAAGCCAAATTGGTTCTTATCCAGTTACCTGATGGTCTAAAACCAAAAGCAAAAGAAATAAAGGAAAAAATAGAAAAAGAAACAAACGCAAAAGTTTTAATCTGGTTAGGCAGCTGTTTTGGCTCTTGTGATATTCCAAACATAGAAAAATCAGGCATAGACTTATTGATACAATGGGGACACAGTAAATGGAAATGACTTGGTTCTTTTTTGCAATTGTATCTACCTTATTCTGGTCTGCAGGAGCCGTACTTCTGAAATTTGTCAGAATCAGGTATATCAAGAGCACAACAGGATATCTAGTGATAATTGCTCCTGTAGCCCTGCTAAGCTTAGTACTTCTACTATTTGGCAAATTGCAGATTCCCTCTACAAAAATACTGATATACATCTTAATAATATCTACAGTAGGATTTATAGGGTACTGGCTTTATTTAACAGCATTGCATAAAGAAGAAGTATCCAGAATCATAACTTTTGTTGGGCTCGGCCCCTTGATGGTTTTAATCTTATCCACAATCTTTCTACAGGAAACATTAACAATGAATGACTACTTGGCCTTTCCTTTAATCATCATAGGAAGCATGCTTATATCTATAAAAAGAGAGAAAAAAAGATTCAAATTCTCATCAGGATTTATCCTGGTCTTTGCCGCTATGTTTTTCTTCAGCTTGCGAAATCTGTTTATGAAATTAGCTGCAGAAGTGGATTTTATCAGCATGATAATCCTAAGCCAGCCTGTTTTTTTAGCCATCATAACTTTTCTTTTTATTTTTTCAAAAAACGTCAGAAAAAAGACCCGTGAAGACCTAAAACAACTTAATAAAAAGAAGCTGTTTGTGATGTATGCAGCAGAAGGCATGGGTCTGGCCGGCTTAGTTTTTGCTTATCTGGCAATACAGCGAGGCCCGGTCTCTTTGGTAGCCTTGACCCATGGAACCCAGTCATTGTTCGTCATAATCTTAGCTACATTAATATCTGTCTTCCTGCCAAATATTCTAAAAGAAGAAATAAACAAAAAAACAATCAGTTTAAAAATAATCTCATCCTTACTTATGTTAACTGGGTTATACCTAATTGTGATTTAAATGAAACTTTCGAATGATAATGAGAAAGGTTTGGAAAAATCAAAGCTTTTTCAAAAAACCTATTTTGCCGTTACTGGAATTTTGATAAACAAAGAAAAGATTTTGATAATGAGAAAAGCATTAGATGACAGGAATTATCCTGGCAAATGGGGCTTTTGCTCTGGCTTTGTAAAAGAATTCGAGCCTGCAGAAGACACGGTTCTGAGAGAAATAAAAGAAGAGACCGGGTTAAACGCCAAAATTGTAAAAAAAGGAGAAATAGTTGAAGCTATTGATAAAAAAAACAAAAAAACATGGATAGTTGTTCCGTTCTTATGTAAAGTCAATTCCAGAGAGGTTACACTATGCCAGGAGAATATGGATTTCAGATGGATAAACCCAAAGGAATTCAAAAATTACGAAGGTGTTCCCGGCTTAGAGAAAGATTTAAAAACATTAGGCGTAATTTAAGACTACAATGAAAAAGATAATTATTGGAAGCGACCACGGAGGTTTTGAGTTAAAAGAAATTCTAAAAGAATACCTGAAAGAATTAAGCTATGATTATGAAGACGTAGGGACTAAAAACAGGGAAAGCTGCGATTATCCGGATTTTGCAAAGAAAGTTTCTCAAAAGATTATAGAAAAAAACAGCAGGGGAATTTTAATCTGCGGCACAGGCATAGGCATGAGCATGGCAGCAAACAAAATCAAAGGAATCAGGGCTGCCTTGGCATTTGACGAGTATACTGCAAAGATGTCCCGTGAGCACAACAACAGCAATGTTTTATGTTTAGGTGAACGAACAACTAAAGAAATCATGGCAAAAAAGATTGTCAAAATCTGGCTGGAAACTAAATTCAGCAAAGAAGAAAGGCACCATAAAAGAGTCGGCAAGATTATGAAACTAGAATAAAATGGAGCTTACCAATTACTCCCTCGCAAGTTTATCATCTTTTTCAGGATTAATCTTAGGAATAATCCTGATATTAATAGCTCCTGAAGAGCAAAAACCAGGAAAAAAATATTTCATTCTATTGCAGAATCTTTTTTTTGTTTCGTCTTTTTTTTTCTTATTATTATTTTTTAAAATACATATACTATTGAATTCTTTAATAGTGATTTTATTAATATTTTATTTACTCAAGATTAAAGTAAAAGATCATTTTAAGAGATCACAACTGATGTATTTCATATTAGCCATCATTTTTTTCTTTAGTTTAAGGAATAACAATTTATTTTTGACTGAAGCTACAATAATATTTCTGTTTGGAATACCTACAGGCTCTTTATTATTTGACAGAAAAAAAAAGAATTATTTTAAAGTTATTCTAAGAAATTCAATTTTTTTGGTTGTTAATTGGTTATTGTTTTTGATTTTTTATTCTATCTGATTACCACTTAACTTTCCTAATTTTCAAATAATAAGCTATATGGTTAATCAGAACATGTAAAAAAAAGCTTAATGCTAGTATTGTTGTCATCTTGGCAAGAGACAGCTTATAGAAAGGGTAAATAAATATCAAAGCGCCTATAACAAAATCAACCTGGTCCCAGGGAATTAATGGTTTTCCCGGCTTTACGTCTAATCTTCTCTTAAAAAAGCTTTCCACTAAATCTCCAATGACTACTCCGCTACCGAGCAGCAAGCCTATTAACAGCCAATTGGAGTAATCAACAAAAGACATCAACTTAAAAAAATCAAGATTATAAAGCAGGTACTGTATAAAAGCTATTCCTACCGCAAATACGATGCCAAAAATCAAGCCCCTAAATGTCTTATGCCTCCCAAAAATAGTGTTATTGTCGATTTTTGTATTAAAATCAACAGGCACCTTAAGCTCCTTAAAAGAACCCTTTATCATAACAGGCGCCATATTCGCGAAGTACGCAGGCAGCATAAAATAAAAGCAACTGAATAAGAAAAACAAAAATTCCATTTTAAAATTTTTTATTTTTATGTATATTTATAAATTTTGTTATAATAAACGAGCTCTGAAATAACTCATAAGGCCGCTGATAGGCCCAAATAGTATTGTTCCGTGAATCTCAGTCTTATTCTGCTTTATCGCTTTCCTTAAATTATCTTCAAACAAAGTATAGGCATGTCCAAATTCAAAGGCAAAATGCGTGTCAGAGCCTGCTATTTTAGTAATTCCTAATTCATCAGCAGTCTTAATTGCTTTCCAATTATTCCCAGGTAAATTCCTCGAATTGATTGCCTCAATAGCATCAATTTTGCCCTTTACCTCTTTTATTGGAATTTGAAAACGATGTCTCATGTGTAAAGAAGTTCTAAAAGGATGTGCTATTGCTACTAAACCGTCTTGATCTTTAATTTCATCTAAAGCTTCCATTAAATCTTTTGATTTTATCTCTTCATTGATGTAATATGCCAAAATGCTCCCTTGATTAGTTTCGATTTCCGAGCCGGTTATTACCTCAAAATTCTTGTCTGTATTCAATTTTCCAACAGCTAAGCTTCCCTGGATCGTATTATGGTCCGTGACTGCAATACCATCAAAATTTTTCTTTTTAGCTAATTTCAAGAGTATTTCCGGCTTTAAATTGCTGCATTTAGAATACATTGTATGTGTATGAAGATCATATTTCATAGAAACAGAAAATTATATAAGCATTATAAACCTTATGTTTTTTAATGAAACGCCTGCTTTACAAGTCCAACCAGATAACACTACTAAGGGTTTTGCTGATACCAGTCTTCTTGTTATTCTTATCAAGCAACCTCCCATACAAAGAATATATCTCAGCATTCATCTTCATTATATTGGCTTTATCTGATGCCTTAGATGGTTATATTGCAAGAAAAAGAAAAGAAGTAACTGAGCTGGGAAAAATAATTGACCCTATTTCTGATAAACTATTGATTGGGGCTGCTTTGATTTTCCTTATCGGTCGTGGTGTAGATGCATGGATGGCCATAGCTATCTTAGGAAGGGAAATCATCATAACTGCCATAAGGCTTATTGCCCTGGCAAGAGGAATAGTAATAAGCGCCAGCATGCTTGGCAAGGCCAAAACAATAAGCCAGATACTGGCAATCATCTTAGTCATACTAAACATTCCAGGCAGCTGGTATTTTATGTTGGTAGCAGTAATCATAACCTTAGTTTCCGGAGTTGATTATGCAATAAAAGCAGCCATGACAATAGAGGAAAAAATAATCAACATTCCAAATATGATAACTACAGGAAGGTTATTCTTAATGCCCCTTTACCTAATAATGTTGTTTCGCGGTTTAACAGAAAAAGCATTATTAATCTTCATAGTGATTGGCTTAACCGACAAATTAGATGGTCTGTTTGCAAGAATAACAAAGCAAAAAACAACCTTTGGCAAGATCTTTGATTCTTTTACTGACTGGACCGTAATATTAGTCAGTTTTATTGTTTTTTACATCCTTGGTTTTCTGGAATTTTACTGGATAGTCTTGATGCTGATTCCATCCGTAGTAAACAGCATTATAAAATTGTTTTATTTAAAAAAAGAAAAGGATGTTATTTTGGCCCCCATAGCCCAGATTGCAGTCGGCTTCACTTACCTGACTGTTGCCGCAGTTTTAATTAACTTCATTTATAAGTACTACTTCTTGATTGCTATGCTAATATTTGTTTACCTTGCCATGTTCAGGTATTTGTATTTATTCTTAAAGAAAAGTGAGAATTTTAAGATATGCTGAATTCTGTTGAAATGCCCGCAGTTCGCGCGTAACAAACAAAAGAATTTCATAGTCATATTTCAAAAACCTTTTTAAGACTAGATTAATTTCTTTTCATTATGGCATATACACTACTAGACTGTTATACTGATGAGCCGGCAGGCCTGGGAGTTCCGCCTTATTTAGGTACTTATCCAAGGTATATTGCCGGAAAACTTGATCCTAAAGAGCTTAATTATATAACAATTGACGATCTAAGAAATTACCATTATAAAAAAATCAATAAAGAAACAAGCGAAAATCAAAGATTTTCAGTATCAGAAAAATCTAAGGTTTCCATGAAATCAATAAAGAAATTAAAATCCCTAAAACACGAAATAAAAACAAACATAAAAATATATAATTTAACAAAAAAAACTGAAGAGACAAAAAAAATTCTTTCAGATACACATATCTTAATAGTAATTCTTGGAGTCCACACACCCGGAAAGTATTTGTCTGCTGTTCCTGGAACATTAAAAGAAGTCATCGGCTTAATAAAAGATATGAGCTGCAAAAAGATTTTGACTGGACCTGCAGTCTTTGGAACACAATTACAGGGAGGCAGATTCTTTGAGCAGACAGACTTAAGTATTTTTGACGAAATAAAAGATTATAATTTTGATTTCTCTGATTTAAAGGCAAAGAAAGGAGCTTATATCATTAACCAAATACCTGATGAAAGAATCATTGAGATTGAGACTGGAAGAGGCTGCTCAAGAAGAAAAGGATGCAGCTTTTGTCTAGAGCCCATTAAGCATAAAGGCATAGTTTTCAGAAAAGTAGATTTTATTG
>JADHVE010000018.1 GCA_016784195.1 Candidatus Woesearchaeota archaeon
GGTTTTCTGTTACTAAAAAACCAAAGCGCTTTATTAAAGCTTTTTTGCATCCAGGACAAAACGTTGTTTCTCCGTCTTGGGTTCTTACATTTCCAAGGTAGACATATTTTAATCCTGCTTTTTTTGCAATATTTCTTGTTTTTATCAGACTGCTCTCTGAAGTTGACTCTAACTCATCTGATTTATAACAGGGATAAAAAGCAGAGAAATGCAATGGAATTTCGGTGCCTAAATTTTTCTTAATCCATTCGCACATCTTTTTGATTTCCTTTGGATTGTCATTTAAAGTAGGGATTATTAAGTTTGTAATTTCCAACCAGGTTTTGCTTTTGCTTATTGTCTCTAGTGTGTTTAAGACGGGTTCTAAGCTTGCAGTTGTTATTTCCCGGTAGAATTTTTCATTAAAGGACTTTAAGTCAACATTAACAGCATCCAGATAAGGCAACAGCTCTTTTAATGGCTTTTCATTAATAAAGCCGTTTGTAACTGCAACTGTTTTAATGTTCTTTTTCCTAGCAAGCTTAAAAGTATCCAGCATATACTCGTAGAAAACAGTCGGCTCATTGTATGTTGCAGCTATACTTTTGCAGTTATTGTCTATTGCAGCCTTTACTAAATCTTTGGGCAGTAATTCTTCACTAGGATACCCATCTGGTTTTGCTTGCGAGGTTGTATAATTCTGGCAGTGCCTGCAATGCAGATTACATCCTATAGTTCCCCAGCTTAAAATTTTAGAAGAGGGCATGAAATGAAACAAAGGTTTTTTCTCTATGGGGTCAATAGCAACAGAAACAGCCTTCCCATAAACCAATGAATAAAGCTTGCCTTCTATATTCTGCCTTACATTACAATTTCCAGTATTATTTTCCTTGATGATGCAGTTTCTAGGGCAAAGATTGCATTGTATTAAATCTTTATTTTTTTTTGTGTAATATTTTGCTTCTTTCATTTTTATCAATAAAAATTAAAAATATTAACTCAACCAGGTTCACAACTAATTAATATTCTGCTGAAATTCTACTAGTGTTGGTTACTGGCTGTTTTTTAATGGTTTTTTAACTATTGATTTATAAGTTTATTAAGTTTATTATAAGAAAAAGAAAAAAATAGCTATTTGGCAGCTTTATTCATTTCTGCTATTATCTTATCTACTTCCTTGCCGTCCTTTCCATGCGCTTTTAAGCCCTGCTCCAGAGTCTCTTCAACAGCAACATGGCAGCCAATGCAATGTATGCCTTTGCCCATCAGGACTTCTGCTGTTTTTGGAAACTTGGTTATTACTTCTCCTATAGTCATGTCTTTTGTTATTTTATTCATTAAAATCACCTTGAAGGTGGAATTTTTAGGCATATAAAAATGTTTTTGTTAGATTGATTTTAATGCTCTTATTTGATATTTTCGCAATCTCTGCATACAAAATTATCAGAAGTATCATCAATATTAACTATGCCAGATGCTTCAACATAATTATCGCATTTAGTGCATTTAAATATGTTCTGAAAAACCTGCATAGTTACACCCTGAGATATATTTTAGAGGCGGTGTTTAAATAATTTATGTATCTTAACTCTATTACTAAAATACCCCTAAAATCTAAAATAAAAAGATTTATACGAAGAAAATCAAAAGATTTTCAAGCTTAAAGTTCCGGAAATTTTTTTTTTGATTTCCGATAACTTTAAATAGTAAAATAAAACCAATATTTCCCTTATGAAAGATATTCTAGAGATAAGAATTCATGGCCGTGGTGGCCAGGGAGCAAAAACAGCCTCTCAGTTCATTGTTGAAGCAGCATTGGATCAGGGTAAATATATAAAGGCATTTCCAGAGTACGGCCCGGAAAGAAGAGGTGCTCCTGTAGCGGCTTTTGCACGCATATCAGACAAGCCAATACATACCTATGCTCCAATCACTAATCCTGACATTGTTCTTGTTATTGACAATACTTTAATTGGATTTGTTGATGTGACTAAAGGCTTAACTAACAAAGGAATCCTTATCGTGAATACATGTGAAGAATCATCCAAGATGAAGGAAAAAACAAAATTTAAAGGAAATGTTTATACAGTGGATGCAACTAATATTTCCATAAAGCTGTTAGGCAAAAACCTGCCCAATATATCTATGCTGGGAGCATTAGTTAAAATTGCCAATAATATCTCTTTAGAATCATTAAAAAACAAGATAAAAGAAAAATTCCTTAAAAAGATTGGAGAGGAAAAAACAGAAAAAACAATTGAATCCTTGATTAAGGGTTATGATGAAGTAAGATGAAGAAATCATGGAAAGAGATGGATATAGGAGGATTGACAGAGGCAGCTTCATCTTTAAAGTTTAAGACAGGCTCATGGAAATCATTTAAGCCAATAACAGATTTAAAAAAATGCATCAACTGTATGATTTGCGTTGTTAACTGCCCTGAAGACTGCATTCCATCAAAAGACGGGAAAAGAAAAGATACAGATTTGGATTTTTGCAAGGGATGTGGAATTTGCGCTAAAATATGCCCTGTCAAGTGCATAAAAATGGAAGAGGAGCAATAAAGATGCCAGAAATAAAAGCTTTAACAGGAGATCAGGCAGTTGCAGAAGCAATGAAGCAGATTAATCCGGATGTTGTTCCTGCTTATCCGATTACTCCTCAGACAGAAATAGCAATGACTTTTGCAAAGTTTGTGGCAGATGGTGATGTAGATACTGAGATGATTCGTGTTGAATCAGAGCATTCAGCCATGTCTGCCTGTGTCGGAGCTTCTGCAGCAGGGGCTAGGGCAATGACTGCTACAAGTTCTGCTGGCTTAGCCTTGATGTGGGAGATTGTAGGAGTTGCATCAGGCTTAAGACTGCCGATTGTTATGAATGTTGTAAACAGAGCATTATCTGCTCCGATAAATATACACTGCGATCATTCAGACTCAATGGGCTGCAGAGATTTGTCATGGATTCAGATTTATTCTGAAGATGCCCAGGAAGCTTATGAGCATACAATTTTAGCTGTTAGATTAGCAGAGAATAAAAAAGTTTTACTACCTGTCATGGTAATGCAGGACGGCTTTATAACATCACATAGCCTAGAGAATGTTGAAGTTCTTGAAGATTCTAAAATCAAAAAATTTATTGGAGAGTATAAGCCTCATAAACCTTTGCTTGACATAAAAAATCCTGTTACTTATGGGCCATTGCCACTGCAGAATGCCTATTTTGAGATGAAAAGACAGCAGATAGATGCAATGGAGAACGCCCATAAAATATTTTTAGATATAGGCGAAGAACTTTCAAAAATAACAAAGAGAAAATATTACTATTTTGAGGAATATAAAACAAAAGATGCAAAAGCAGTAATTGTTGTTTTGAATTCAACTGCCGGAACAACAAAAGCAGTAATTGACAGGATGAGACAAGAAGGGAAAAAGGTTGGCTTGTTGAAAATAAGGCTGTTTAGGCCATTTCCCTATAAGGAAGTTGCTAATGCTTTGAAAGATATCAAGTTTGCAGCTGTTTTGGACAGATCAGATAGTTTCGGGGCAAATGCTCCTTTGTATTCTGAAATAAAAAATTCACTTTATGATTTAACTAAAAGACCAAAACTGCAAAACTGTATTTTTGGATTAGGCGGAAGAGATATTTCAGAAGATGATATTGAAAAATTATTTTCAGATTTGTTAAAAGGTAATGTTTCAGATAAAGTTAAGTTTATAGGCTTAAACGAATAATAAATCAATATTCCATAAAAAAGCCATTACCACCATCCCCCTACCCTAATTAAAAAATTTCAATAATAAAGACAATCGATAAATATTATCAATAATGCATCAGATTAATTAAAAAATATTAAAATGGTAACAATAAAAGATTTGGCAAAAAAACTTGAAGAGAAAAAGTTTGTTGCAGGACATAGGACATGCGCTGGCTGCGGAATTCCCTTGATAGTCAGAACAGTATTGGCTGCTTCATCAAAGCCTGTTGTTGTTGCTGTTGCAACTGGTTGTTTGGAAGTTACATCTACAATTTACCCTTATAGTTCCTGGAATATTCCTTATATCCACAATGCTTTTGAGAATGCCGCTTCTACGATTTCAGGAGTTGAGACAGCTTATAAGGTTTTAAGGAAAAAAGGTAAAATAAAGGAAGAAATTAATTTTGCAGCTTTTGGAGGCGATGGAGGAACTTATGATATTGGATTCCAGGCTTTGTCCGGAGCTCTTGAAAGAGGGCATAAGTTTGTTTATGTCTTGTATGATAATGAGGCATATATGAACACAGGAATTCAGAGAAGCTCTGCTACTCCTTTTGGCGCATCCACTACAACTGCCCCTGCAGGCAAGGTCCATCAGGGCAAGGAAGAATGGAGAAAAGATATTACCCAAATAGCTGTTGCCCATCATATTCCTTATGTTGCCCAGGCTTCCCTTAGTAATCTGATTGATTTGTATAATAAAGCAGAGAAAGCATTCAATGCTGATGGCCCTGCTTTCCTTAATATTCTACAGCCATGCACTTTAGGCTGGAGCTATCCAATGGAAAAAACAATAGAGATGGCTAAATTAGCAGTTGAATCAAAATTCTGGCCTTTGTTTGAGGTTGAGAATGGAGTTTACAAGCTGAGTTATAAGCCTTCTAAAGATGTTCCTGTCTCTGAGTTCATGAAGGAACAAGGCAGATTTAAGCATCTGTTCAAGCCTGAGAATAAAAAGATACTTGAGTTTATACAAAAAAGAACTGATGAGGAATGGGATAGACTTCTGAAATTATGCGGTGAATGATTGCTAAAAAATTACATAAATCAAAGTTAGAAAAAAATTCACAACCCAAAACTATTCAAAACTTACTTCATAAATTTCTTAAGTTTCGTCCTTACAGTCCGAAACTATTCTAAATTTCCCTTGGGAAATTTCTTAAGTTTCGTCCTTACAGTCCGAAACTATTCGAAACTTATTTCATAAATTTCTTAAGTTTCGTCCTTACAGTCCGAAACTATCTGAGAACTCTTTTATTCTTTCAAACTCTAACAGGAACTTATGGCCCTGTTCTTTCATAAAAAACATCTTCCTGCCTTTTACCTGCTGCTCTTCAATCATTCCTTTCTGCAGGAGCATATTTACGTATTCCTTTAATTTTACATGAGATAAATTGGATTTATACAAAAGATGAGTCGGCTTAATCTTTCCACCTTTATTCTGGATTGACCTAAGAATATCTGCAATTACCTCTAGTTTTCCACGTCTTTTTATAATCATTTTACAATCTTTGGCTTTTTCTTAAAGATCATCATAAAAGGAATCAGCAAGTATACAAAGCCAAGCAGCTGGATTATTTCAGCTAAAACATAGATAATTCTGGAATATATTACAAAAACAAAGAAAGCCTGAGAAACTAAAAGTATGGCAAATGCAATTACTACAAATTTTGCTTTTTCGCTTTTAATCTGCCTATAGTTCATGTAATGAGAATAGGTTATAAGCATGAGAAGAACAAATGATGTGAGGTAAAATAACTGATAATGTATGATGCTTATCCATGTTGTGAGAAATACAAAATAAACCAAAAGTGCAACAACTCGCTGGTTTTTCCAGGTAAGCCTTGAGATTATTAAGAATAAAATCATAAATCCAAGCAGCATAAAAAAGATATACACCATAAATGCCAATGCGTTGATGTCATACGGAGTTAAGCCGGTAAATGTCTGGTGGATTGAACTTCCTAATGCAGATCTTGTTATGGCTGGCTTGTAAATCGCTAAGGTTCCGATAATTTTTACAATAAATGCAAAGGTTAAAGATAAAAAGGCAGTGCTGAAGTATACATACTTATTTTCTTTTGTTATTTTAAAGCATTTATAGCTGTAATATACCAATAACATGCAGACTATAATGGCTATTAATTCTATAATAGAATCAAAGCCATAGAACCATGTTGGGCTGAATACATAAGAAGGGAGTCCATAGGGCATACTATTAAACACCATAGCTTAAAAAAGCGTTTTTCCATTTATAAACTTTGTGAATTTTAGTTCTTTACCAGCAGTTCATAATGGTTAATAAAGACCTAAGTTATACTATAGTTAAACCAATTAACACCTCCCAAAGTTTATTTGGTTAACAAATATTAAGAGCAAGCTTTTCAACACCTCTTTTTGCTTGCTTTTGATGATTAAAAGGCAGGCCAAAGCCCCTCTTTGGCTTGTCTTTATTTTTTTAATCTCAATATGAATATTCTTTAGTAACCTCTTTTTCTTCAGAAATTTGTTCCTTATCACAGCTGATTATTAAAAACAAATTAGTTTAAATAAAATGGTAAACTACACCTAACTAGGTGAATGTTAACTATGGTGCTTAAATGTTCTGGATGTGGAGTATGTTGCAAACTATTTTTGATAAATCTAACTGAAGAAGAGTACAAATCAGGCAGATATAAGACTCAATTCGAGATGTTTGAATTTGTTGAAGATTTTGATGAAGCAGAGATGTGTGCAGCAAACATAATTGAACAAAAAAATGATGGTTCCTGTATTTATCTAAAATATGCTAAATGCTCTATTCATGAAATAAGGCCCAAATCCTGCAGAAACTTTTTTTGCACATCAAAAGATAAAGGATTTAAAACAATGATTGATAAGATTAGAAGGGAAAAGAATATAAATAATTAACTTTCAAATTGTTTATGGTTTTTACAGTAATTGATATTGAAACAACCGGACTTTCTAAACATTACAATAAAATAACAGAAATAGCAGCAGCAAGGATTCGAAATGGTAAGATGGTTAAATCATATCAAACACTGATCAATCCTCAATTAAAGATCCCAGCTTTTATTACAGAATTAACCGGAATTGATAATAAGATGGTTAAAGATGCACCAACAATCAAGCAAGCTCTGCCTTCTTTTGTTAGATTTTTGGGAAAAGATGTGTTTGTTGCCCATAATGCAACTTTTGATTTTGGGTTTCTTGAGCGTAATCTGAAGATTTATCATAATTATCGATTTTCAAATGATCGTTTGTGCACCAGAAAACTAGCTAATCGCCTGTTTCAAGAACTTCCCCGTAAGCGGTTGGCAGACCTTTGCAGGTTTTTAAATATTAAAAATGTACATACCCACAGGGCTTTAGGAGATGTTAAAGCAACAGTGAAAGTTTTTACATATATGCTTGGTTCACTAAATGATAAAGGCATTTCTCAGGTTGAAGATATAATCCAATTTGAAAGGTCTCCTATCAAAAACTACTCCTGCAAAAATCTTTGATTTTTGACCTGGAGTATGCCTTTCACTCAAGCCCAGTCCCAAAAGTATATAACCTCCAAGGTATTTCCTATACTAATCAGGAGGTAAAAATGGAATTGTATAACTCAGAAGAATTAAAAGCTATGAGTATTGAAAAAGTAAATGAGTATTTTGAAAAGTTGCATAAAGCACACGCAAAAACCAAGAGAAAATAAATAGTTTTATTGTTTTTAGCCAATATAGTTTATGGGTAGGACATCTTGGGCTTTAACCTGATAGTTCTGCCAAATTTTCACATTAAAAATAACCTGCATGTTAGTGCTGAGATTTTTATTTTGTTAATTGTAATAATTGTGTTTTTGAACAAATTAAGATTTGTAAGATTCTGCAGCTGGATTCTGGTTGTTTTTTGGAGGTAAAAATGAATGAAGAATTAACTGAAAGGAAAGATGAAATTGAACGTACTATCAGGATATTAGAATGGGATAAAAGCAGGGAGCAGATTAATCCTGCAAAAAGGACTCAGCTTAAACAGTATATGAATGAACTTAAGGATATCCAAGCCAAGTTAAACCCTGAAGAGGTAAAAGAAAATGAGTAAGAATTATAAAGAAATTGGTTTATGCAGAATGTGCAAGGTAAGATTTGTTGTGGTTCCAAAAAAGCCAGGTTCAAAATATAAATCCAAAAATTATTGTCCTAAATGTTGTGCAAAATATTTCAAATAAGATGATATTTCATAACTAATATAAGATTTGTCTTTCTGTTATATACTCAATAGAATAAGCACCTTTTTATTATTTTTTATTAAATTGGTTATTTAAAAAAATGATTTTATTAATATTAAATTTTTTGATTATAGGTTTGTTATAGCAGTTTTTTATTTCTTAAGATTCTCAATCAATTTGCAGCTGCTGCATATATCCTTTGCAGCGGCTTCTCCGCATTTCTTGCATGCATTGATTGTTCCCCTATACTTTAAAAAAGGCTTTATCTCCAGAAAAGACTGGATAATCCCGTATTTTGTTCCGGTATTCTTGTTTTCAAAATCATCAAGCATATTCAAAACAGATCTTCTGTAGGCTTCTAAAGAACAGGGACATGGCTCAAGGTTGATGTCAAAGTTCATCAGTTTGCAATACAATATAACTTCCTCTTCTGTACAGAAATACAGAGGCTTAATTCTGGGAATAAATTTCTTATCTTCAACTAAGCCTGTTTTTGGACCTAAACGCGATAATAAGGGAATATTATTTTTAAAAATATTCATGACTACAGACTGGGCTTCATCATCCAGATTATGGCCTGTAACTACTTTGGTGGATTTTAGTTTTTTGGCTGTCTTATTTACAATGTATCTCCTTAAAATGCCGCAGATAGAACAAGATTTAAGATTAATGCCTTTTGACTTCAAAGTTGACTTCATATAACATAAAGAATATCCAAACTCTTTCCTGAAAGATGTTTCGTGCAGCTTTATTTTATATTTTTTACAAAAGTTCCTTATATTTTTTTTATTTTCCCTGCTGTAATTTCCTATGGACTGGTCTATGTGTAGAGCTTCAATATTTATTTTTTTGTTGTTGATTATTTTATGTAATAAATACAAAACAACTGTACTGTCTTTTCCACCTGAAACTGCTACTAAGATGTTTTCTTTCTTATCAATTAATTTATGTATCCTTATAGTTTTTCTTACCTTTTTCTCAAAATAAGCAAGAAAATGGCTTTTGCAGAGTTTTTCTTTGCCAGTTAAGGTGAATACGGGCTTTTTAATGCAGCATTGGTTCATATGACTTTAGAATCAATATTTTTTTAAAAAGGTTTCTAAATCGAGAAGAGATTTAGAACTTCAAAATAATTTGTATTTTATAAGTTTTGAATTTTTCCAAAAAAAAAAATCAAAGTCCAGCAAATCTACGATTTGCGCTGGTTTTGAAATTTTTGATTTAGAACAAGTAAGATGCTTTCTATTTTTTCTTCTCGTAATCTTCTATGGCTTTTAACAAAGCACTATGGGCTAAAACAGAGCAATGTAATTTTTGAGGTGGTAACCCTCCTAATTCTTTTGCTATATCATCCTTGCCTATCTTTCTAGCCTCTTTTAGAGTTTTTCCTTTAACCATCTCGGTTAATATCGAACTGGTTGCAATTGCTGCTACGCAGCCAAAAGTCTTTACTTTGATATCTTTGATTATCTCTTCTCCATCTTTGTTTTTTCCTACCTTGATATAAAGTTCCATGATGTCTCCGCATGTAGGATTGCCAATTTTTCCGACACCGTCCGCATCCTTAATCTCTCCGATATTACAAGGTTTTCTGAAAATATCCATAACTTTTTCTGTGTACATTTTAATCAAACTTTTATTTATTGGAATTTTTTAATTTAATCTTTTACTAATGGACTCATTACCCGCAAAGCTGCAACTTCTTCTTTAAGTACCTTGATAGTTTTGTCTATTTCCTTCTCTGTAGTATATTTACTTAAAGTCATCCTTAAAGTTCCATGGGCTGTTTCATGCTTTAAGCCAATTGCTAATAAAACATGCGACGGCTCAAGACTTTTTGAGCTGCATGCAGAGCCTGTTGAAACTTCTATTCCTTGGTCATCAAGGCGCATAAGCAATGACTCTCCTTCGATAAACTCAAATGAGATATCTACATTATTGCATAGCCTTTTTTTTCTAGGGCCGTTAAGCATTGTATGCGAAATTTCTTTTAAAACCTGATTGATCAGCTTATCTCTGAGCTTTTCCATTTTTTCAATATCTGCTTTATTTGCGAGTTCAACAGCCTTTGCAAATCCAACTATCCCTGAAACATTTACTGTTCCAGATCTTTTGTTGAATTCCTGGCCTCCGCCATGAAATAAGGGGATTATTTTAGTGTATTTTTTTATATAAAGAGCTCCGACGCCTTTTGGGCCGTGTATCTTATGGGCATTGATGGTTGCCAAATCCAGGTTCTGCTTTTTAACATCAATCTCTGTTTTGGTAAAGCTTTGGCAGGCGTCAGTATGAAATAAAACCTTGTTTTCTTTGCAGATCTTGCCTATTGCTTCTAAATCGTTGATTGTTCCAATCTCATTATTTCCGTGGATTACTGAAACAAGTATTGTTTTATTATTAATTGAGCTTTTTAATTGCTCTAAATCAATAAAGCCTTCTTTGTCAACATCAAGATAGGTAATCTTAAAACCCTGAGTTTCGAGCCATCTGCATGCATTTAAAACACAATCATGCTCTACTTTTGTTATGATGATATGATTGCCTTTTTCCTTATTTGCAAAAGCAATACCTTTGATTGCCAGGTTATTCGACTCAGTACCTCCTGAAGTGAAAATAATTTCTTCCGGCTCAGCATTTAGAGATTTTGCAATTATTTCTCTTGAGTTTTCTAATGCTTCTTTTGCAGCTCTTCCTACTTGATGGATAGAAGAAGAATTACCGTACTCTGCAGTGAAATACTTGGTTACTGCTTTAACAACTTCATCATCAACTTTAGTGGTTGCACCGTTATCCAGATAAATTTTCATTTTTTATGGCATTCCTCATTGCAGTAGGTTTTAACATGCTTTTCAACTAATTTTAAAATAGGCTTGATAGTGTCTTTATTTAATGAGTAAATCCTTTTTTTGCCTTCGGCCTTTACATTGATAAAGTTGCATTCAGACAGTTTTTTAAGATTGTGGCTGACTTTGCTCTGCTCTTCATTAATTCTTTTGCAGATGTAATTCACGGATTTGGCTCCGGAAATCAGCTCTGCGATTATCTTCATCCTAGTCTTGTTCGAGAAGGTTTCAAAAAAGCGAGTATATGATGGGCAATTCATATGAAATAGAAATCATATGGGATATATAAATGTTACGGTTAGTATTGAGGATTTGGGCTTACTCAATTATATTGAGCAAAGTTGATTTATTTCAAAAAATCCAATGAACCGTCCATTATAGATTGAACGCTTCTGATTAAAATAGTTTAATTTCCTCTCTGAAAGTCTATTTATGCAAATTACTTGCAGCAATTAAATGACATACTTCGAGTAAAAATTAATCCAGCCAATATGGTTACGATAATTCTTGACCAAGTTTCGGTAAAACTTGTAAGCCATGTCAGAACAATTATAGCAGCGGCCATAATGGATACACACCGCAAGTTTTGATGCGGGTATTTGCAAGTATTATTTTCTTTTTTTGTTGATTTTTTCATTTTATTTACCTCCTTTTAATTAATTTAGATTATATCTCTCATCTTTTTATTTAAATGTTTTGGTATCGTAAATTTCTTTCTAGAAGGAGAAAGTAAAATGTATGAAGAACTAAAAATCTCTTGTTTCTAAAATAGGAACTCAATTAAATTTAACATAGGAATTCCTGTTAAATGCTCCTGACTGATATAGGGGAGTATAAATTGGTTGGAGTTTAGAATTTCACTTTTGAAATGATAGAATTTATAAAGTTGTATAATCAAATTAGTAATATGATTTACAAACACACCCAAATTGGATATTTAATAATATTTGTCTTACTTGCTGTAGCTTTACTTTTCAAGGGTATTTTGGAACAAGCCGGTTTTAATAAATTCATCCCTGCCACGATGATTCTAATCCTGTTTATTCTTGCTTCTTTTGTGTCACTTAAAGTACTGATTGATGAACGATATCTACGAATCAAGTTGGGTTATGGAATATTCAGAAAAAGATTTATGCTTAAGGAAATCGCTTCAGCAAGAACTGTAAGAAACAAGTGGTATTATGGGTGGGGGATAAGAGTCTGGTTTTGGCCTTATATGCTGATTTACAATGTTTCTGGTTTTGATGCAGTTGAAATAAAGATGAAAGATAATAAAATATATAGAATCGGAACAGATGAACCTAAAAAATTAGAACAAGCAATTCTACAATCAATCAAATAAAATGGAGTCGAAGTTCTGAACTTAAACTACACTGCTGATATGCTCTTCTTTTGTGACTCTGATAACATTGTCGACAAAGGTTTCTATTTTGTCTTCGTGGCTCACAACAACAACCTGTTTCATGTTAAGCAGGTCAAGAACATCACGGATCTTATCAAGCTGCTCTGTGGAAAAGCCGTCTGTAGGCTCATCCAGCATTATTATGTCTTTTGTTTTAATATTGCCGACAACATTGTTTATTACCTTATTCAAAGCCAGTCTATAAGATAAAGCTACAGAAGTCTTTTCTCCACCTGATAGGTTTTCAAAAAAGGTCTCGTAGCCGTTCTGCTCAATAACAGGCGTGAATTCCTCATCCAGCCTTACGCTTATTCCTTCATCTTCAATCATAATAGAAAACCACTGCATAAACAAATCATTAAACTCACGGTAAACTTTCAGCATGACATGCTTTTCTATATTTGCCATCAAATTGATAAAGTAGCTTTCCAGCCAGTTCTGCAGCTGGGATATATAAGTTAATTTTTCCTTTATCTTCAGTTTGTGGTTTATATCTTCTTCTAAGGTAGATATTAATTTCTGAATGCCCTCTTTTTCTTTTTCCATGGCTAGGTTTTCCAGCTCCAGATTCTTTTCATTGACCAGCATAGTATCAAATTCTTCTTTTGCTTGGTTATACCCTTCTTTTATGCCTTTAAAATCCTCCATTTTTTTGTTCAGCTCTATCTTTTCAACATTTATCTTGCCTATTCCCTTTTTGATCTCTTCCTGCAGATTATTCAGATTTTCAATCTCTTTTTTCTTGTCATAGATATTCTTTAATTTTAGGTTTATCAGATCAAAAGAGCTTTCCTCTTTCTTCAGCTCATCGAGCTTTTCCTTTAATGCTTTTAATTTTCCATTAGCAAGATTTTCCTCTCCAGAATAAACCACGATGTTCTCTTCGAGCTTGATTAGATTAGTGCTTTCTTTGTTCATAATAAAGTCTTTATGCTCTTTGCTGACATCCTGCTGGCAGGTAGGGCATTTGCTCAGGCTTAGAACTTTTCCCTTTATTTCTTTTGATTTTCTAATTTCTAAATTTAATTCAGTAATCTTATTGTTTGTTTCTTTGATTTTACGCTCCATGAGGCTTATCTGGTTTTCATTAAGGCTGATGTTTTTCTTTAAGTCTTCCGGATCAATTTCCCTTTTTTTCCCTAACTCCCCTTCTAAAGTTTTTACATCCTTATCTAATTTTTCTTCTTCTGCCTTGTTTCTCTCCCTCTGCTCCAGTTTATTCCTCAGGCTAAGCTCGTTAATGTCCATCTCTCTTTTTAATTTATTCAGTTCTTCAATTTTATTTTCAATATTTTTTATTGATTCCCTTTTTTCCTTTACCTTATTTTTTATTTCTTCCAGCTTAGGTATCAGCACGTTTATTTTAATCGTAATCTCACGGGTTTCATTTTCCCTTTCTTTTTTGCTGTTCTGCTTTTCTTCCAGGCCTGCTATATTGCCTTCATACTCTTTTCTCTTTTCTTTTAAAGATCTTACAAAAACAGATGTGTTTTCTCTTACCCTTTTGTATTTATCAATATTAAAGACCTTCCTTAAAGTGTCAAGCCTGTCTTCCTTTTTCTCCTGCAGGATTCTTTTCATCTCTTCCTGAGGGGTATAAACTGTATATCTGTAAACTAAATCTTTGCTTCTTGAGACCAGGTCTTTAGGGTATCCCAATAAATCAAGCATGATTGTTTTTAGCTCAACATGAGTTCCTTCTTTTTTAACACCGTCTATGATCATATAGCCGGATTCCTGGCTGATTCCGTTTTTTCCCCTTTTGAGATTTCTGTGAATTATTATTTCTTTATTGTCTAGATTGAATTTCAACTCAACACTTCCCTCATTTTTCCCGTGCCTTAGCAAAGTATGCGCTGGAAGATCTGTCTTTTTTGCTCCGAACAGGGCAAACTCTATTGCTAATAAGATTGTAGATTTCCCAGAGCCAATATCTCCTGCTAATAAAGTAGAGCCTTCGGGAAAGAGAATTTCCTGATTAAGATAGCTTCTGATGTTGTTTAACCTGACTCTTCTTATTATCATTTCTCCCTCAATAATGGTAATGAGCAGAATGTTTATAAAATTTGTTATTGAAAAAATAAAAGTACAATTAATTATTAGGCCAATATCTTCTCATCCTTATTAAAAAATTAACCAATAAAAAGAACACAATAAAACTTGCCATTAATAAAAAACAGATAAGAATAATTGAAAACAAAACTAGAAATACTCAAATAAGGGTCATAATGTAATAGAACTTAATGGTTAAAATCTATTCAACCAATTGTTTCTTCAACCTTTCAATAACTTCAACAGGGCTTGGGTCTGTTCTGTTTAGGATGGCTAAATAATAAGAAACAAAGTCTCCAAGATAGATTGCAGAAAATAATCTTGATAATAAATATTCTCCCTGCCCACTTATTTCCTCGACATCAATTCTTTCTTCCATAATCTCCCTGCAGATATCCATTCTTTTCTGAATCCTTTCATTGTCCTGCGCATCTTTAATCAAAATGGCTGTGAATTTCCTGTCCATCCCTTTGAAAGCATTAATCTCGTTATGGTTCATCTCAGAAAATACATTAAAGAAAGCAGGCATCTTGGCATTTTCATTTATCTGCGTCTTAAACCTATATGCAGCAGGCATTAATAACTCGGAAGAATATATTACAGCTATTTTTTCTCGTAATTTTTTTGCCAGTTCCTCTGCATTTTTCTTGAATTCCTCTTTCTTTTTCAGAATATTCAGCATTTCATTTAATTCTGAATTTTTTACATTTATGGCTCCTGAGTTATGCAAAATTCCTAGCATTGGAAAAAACAGGTATCCTAAAGCAGCTCTTGGCTGATAGCCTGAAGGAACCTTGATTATTTTCTCGCAGATATCAACAAGCTTGCCTCCTGATGTTATTCCGATAACTTTGGCTTTTCTTTCAACAGCATCCTGAGCAGCGCTTACTGTCTCTTCTGTATTTCCTGAATAAGATACAGCAAAAACTAGGCTGGATTCATCAACAAAATTAGGCATTTTATAATCCCTGTTGACAAAAACCGGAATCTTTGAATTATGCATGTAGCTTTTTAATAAGTCTCCTCCGATTGCAGAGCCGCCCATGCCTGTTACTATGATATTTGTAAATCCTCTAGAAATAGTCTCTCCTCTTGGCAGCTCCAATGCTTCCCTGCACTGCCTGGGAAAATCTTCAATAGTTTCTAACATATTTTGGCTGTCTAACGGCATTTTAACACCTTTTTATTCTTTTTTTTGATTATAAAATTAATTCTATAAATAATTTACTATTTTTGAGTTTAGAATCGAGAAAACAACAATAATGAAAAATAAATCCAGTCCATTTAAGCTTAAGAATTAATGGGTTAGAAACACCCCACTTGGCTTTCATCAGGAAGATGAAAGCAGAGGTTTAATATATAAACAAGCCAATTATTTTATCAAAAGAAAATAATAAACAGATAACTCAAATTCATTCCAAAACATTAACCTTAAATATTAAATCAAAAACAGATAATAAAAATGAGTAAAAAAATACATATAGGTGGACAGGCAGTTATGGAAGGTGTGATGATTAAGACAAAGAAAAACCTGGTAATCTCCGTCAGGAAACCAAACGGCAAAATAACCACAAAAAAGCAAAAACTAAAGCCAATCTCAGAAAAGATCAAGTTTTTTGGCTGGCCGTTCATAAGAGGTATTGTAGAATTAATTGAAATCCTGATTATTGGCATAAAAGCATTGAATTACTCTGCAAACGAAAGTATTGATAAAAAAGAAGAGAAAATAACCTCTAAGGAATTGATGATTACTCTATTTATTGCGTTCGGGTTTGCATTTCTGTTATTCAAATTTCTGCCATTGTTAATCACAAAATTCATTTTCAATAAAGGCGTGATAGGCAGTTCTAGAACAATATTTAACCTCATTGACGGCTTGCTCAGAATCTCTATGTTTATCCTGTACATTTTAGTAATCTCCAGGCTGAAGGATGTTAAAAGACTGTTCCAGTATCATGGAGCAGAGCATAAGGCAGTTAACTGTTTTGAAGCCGGGAAAAAATTAACCCCAAAAAACATAAAAAAATACTCAACCTTGCACCCCCGCTGCGGAACAAGTTTTATATTCATTGTATTATTTGTCGCTATCCTTATTTTCTCAATTGTCAAGATAGATATCAACTTTTGGCTTCTGCTTGTGTTAAGGATTCCGCTTATCCTGCCTGTAGCAGGAATTTCTTATGAGATTCTTAAGTTGAGTGATAAATTCAAAAACAACGCCATATTTAATTCTTTGTCAAAACCAGGTTTGTGGCTCCAAAAAATAACAACAAAAGAGCCGGATAAAAAACAGATAGAAGTTGCCATAGAAGCTGTAAAAGGTATATTGAAGTTAGAAAAAATTTCTTAAAAACAGTCAGATAAATTTTCCAAAGGCATATATATCTATGTCCTGTAAACTAAATTTTTTAAATTTTGTTGTTTGAAGCATTAAATTTTGAAAGATACTTAAAAATCAATATTTGATTTTTTGTATTTTCTAAAATTGAAAATTTTAGAAAAATATTTAAATGCCTCTTGGAATAAAAGAATAAAATAAAGGTAGGTGATAAAAAAATGAAAAAATATATTGTAGGACTGTTTCTGATTCTGTTGATAGTTGGTTGTCAGCAGCAGGCTCCGGAAGAATCTCCAGAGTCAACTGAACAAAATGTAGTAGATGTGCCGGCACAGACAGAAGAAACAACAGAGGAAACACAAACTGAAGAAACACCAGTAAAACCAGTAGAAGAAGTTCCAACAGGCGGAGATGTAAGAATTTTAGGAAACGGTAGATTTGATCCTGAAGAGATAAAAGTTAAGGCAGGAGCTGCAGTAGTGTTTAAGAATAATGCAGGCAAGACAATAACATTACAGTTATGGGAAGGAAGAAAAGTGATTGATACAGCTGTAATAAAGGATGGAAACATGGGCGAGATTATATTTGACAAGGTAGGATTATTTGAAGTTATAACCTTAGAATATGTAACCTCAATCTCAGTTACTGTAGAATAAACAAATTCTTTTTTCTTTTTAATTTTTTTAAGAACAAAAAAATAAAAAAAATAAAAAGCTTATTTTTTCTTTTTACTTTTCTTCTTTTTTCTGCCTCTCTGCATCTTTGTCTCTACTACATTTCCTTTTTTGTCAATGTAATAAAGAAATCCTACTTTTCTTGTTATTCCTGCTTTATGCACAACTTCCTGTTTCTTGCTTGTTTTTTTGCCAGCTCTTGCCATTTGGACGCATGCTACATTTCCTTTCTTGTCCAAAAAGTAGAGATATCCTGACTTTCTCTTTATTCCGCATTTACAAACTACTTTTCCTGCCATTTAGATTACCTCCTCTTTTAATTTTTTAAGACGATAAACCCCCGTCTTATCAACAACAAAAAAGTGAGTAGGTATATAAACCTTTCGAATTTTTCGACTGAGAGGCGAGAAAAAAGGTTTAAAAGAAAACTATTCAAACATTGATTCTTAACTCTTGCTTATTTTGAGAGCAGATGTAAACTTCCGGTTTGTTTATTTTTCTTAATTTTATCTTTTAAAAAATTTGTCGTCAAGAGACGGAAAAATTAGAAAGATATAAAAACAATGGGCCATAATAGGGTAACAATGGATCCTAAGGAGGTGTCATTATGGCAAAACAGAAGCAGTAAAGGTGATAAGAAAAAGGATTGGAAACTTAAAATTTATTTCTGACAAGAATATAATCAGGATATTTAATAAAAACAATAACCTTAGGGCTTTCTTAAAGAATTGCGAGGATGTCTGCAGACTTGCTTTTGAAAACGGAGATAAAGAAGTTACAGAAAAACATATAAAAAAAGTTTTAAGGTAATTTTTCTTAACAAAATTCCCCCAGCCCTTTCTGAGCCTGCTTAACATTATTTCTTTTTTTCTCTGAAATTGTTTCCCTGTCAAAAACAGGCTCACCATAAACTCCATCATAGCCGGGTTTTATTTTTATTTTTCCATTCCTGTTTTGTATAATTGCCTCTGCTATCTTTTCATCTGTTGTTTTCTCCAACTCTTTTTTTTCAACATTCAATAAAATATTGAGTTCTGAGCCAAACTTACCCAATAGATTGTTATATTCTTTCCATGTTTTCTGTGTTGCAACAGAAGAACCAATAGAAGATGCTAAAATTTCTGACAAGGGTATTAAAGACTTAAAAGGCACAGCATCTTTTGGCTTATAGCCCTCTTCCCGATCCGCTAATTCTTCAACCCTATGTAATACTCCAATCGTCAGTTTTTTTCCACATTTTGGGCATATGTTTTTGTTTTTTATTGAATCTTTAGGCTCAAAGCAAACATTACAGACACGATGTCCATCTAGATGGTATTTGCCATAGTTAGGGTCAACTTCAATTGTACTGTCAATATTCTTATTTTTTAAGCATTGGATTATTTTATCATATTCTAATTTACAATCAAAAATAGTAGCTTCTCTGCCAATTCTCCAAGGCCAGTAAGAATGTAAATCAGAGAAACTGACAATAGCAAGATTATCCAGCTGCGACAATCTCCAGTTCATTGCCGGATCCGAACTTAATCCTGTTTCTATAGCGTGTATGTGCTTTGTTTGGTCTTTGAAGCATTCTTCAACAGAATTAAAACCGGAGTTTGAGCCAAATAAGCTAAACCAGGGAGTCCATATATGGGCTGGAATTATTTCAATATATTTATCTATACTCTTCATCATCTCAACAAATTCCGGGCAGGGGATTTTGAATATAGGCCTCCCATCATAATCAACTCTTCCATGTTTTAGAAGATACTCAGTAATTTGATTGACAACTTCAAAATTAGGTGCTAATATTACATTATGAACTCTCCTCCCTTTCCCATCTTGGGTATAAACTAAAGATATTTCTGATTGGAGAACAAACGGAAAGTTTGTTTTTGTTTTCAAAATTCCAGTCTCATCTTCAGTTAATTCTCTTTTTAGTTCTTTTATCCACTCAGGATGTGTAAAATCTCCAGTACCTAACAAATCAAGTCCTTTGATACGAGCATATTTTTCCAGGTTTTTAATAGTAAGATTTTTAGAAGTAGCCCTGCTGAATCTTGAATGTATATGCAAATCAGATATTATTTTCATAATCTGAGTAGTTTATTTACCTATTTAATGCTTTTGTTGATTTTTATTAATTTTTTAAATTTTTATTTTAATTGATTTTTAGCCATTAATTTTTATTATGAATCATTTTTAGAGAACATTTTTCCTTTAAAATATTTTTAATATTGATTTTTTACACAAAATTTAAATATTAAGTTTGATTTGGAGATTATTTAATGACAAATGATATATCGAGAATTTATGATGAGGGAGATGTAGCCCATTTTCATAGAGACCTTATTCAGCTTGTAAGGATAGCAAAAGAAATTGACAGGTTCTGTGAGCAAAGACATAGTGATATTGACAGGTACATTCCAAAGTACAACAAATTCATCAATTCTTTCAATAATAAGTACAAAGGCATTACTATAAAAGTCAAAGCAGGCCTGGAAGGCATAAACACTCAGTTTTTACTTAAAGAAAAAAGCATAAGAGCAGTTTTTGATAATGCAGTTTCTAAGATAATCGGGCTCAAAGCTGTTGGCGCTTCTAAATTTAATGTAGCAGACATTGCTAACGGTAATGGTTTTATGAAAGAGGTTGATAAGGGGAAAAACAAGCTGCATATAACTTATTATGATCCTGAACTGGGCATGAGAAATGTTTTTTTAACTTATGACAAGCAGGAAAATAAGGTTGAGCTGCATTATGATGACAAACAGATTGTTCTTGAAAACAGCCCTGAATTCAAGATTGCCTGTTTATATGCCTTAAGGGACGGCTTTGATAAAAAGATAAAGGTTTATGAAGAAGGCTCTGTTTTAGGCTTTGACGATTTACTAAGCGAGAAAGAAAAAGTAGAATGGGATGATAAGATGAACCCTAAGTTTTTGGAGTAATGAACTTGTTCTAATAAATAATTTTAGGTTAAACTGTTTTTAAGATAATCACATACCAAATCCTTTAGGCAATTTGCCGCCTAATTTTTTCATCATCTGGTTGATGTTGCCTTTGCCTTTCATCATCTTGATCAGCTTTTTGCTCTGCTTGTATTGCTTTAATAATCCTCTTATCTCACTAACAGGAACGCCCGAGCCTTTACTGATTCTTTCAATCCTGTCCCTATCCACCAAATCGGGATCTTCCAGCTCTTCTTTAGTAAAACTGTTCATGGCATATCTCCATTTTTCCAGCTTTCCTTCCTGAACATCAAGCATTTCTTTTGGCAGCTTTAATTGAGAAAATCCAGGGACCATTTCAACTAACTTGGATAAAGAGCCCATCTTTTTCATTGCCGCCATCTGCTCATACAAATCTATTAGATTGAATTCGCCTTTTAAGAATTTCTTGCCCAGATCCTCTGCATCCTCTTCTTTTATTGCATCTCTTGCTTTTTCCAGCAAAGCCTCTAGATCCCCCATCCCCAATAATCTTCCGACAAAGCCTTTTGGATTGAACTGCTCAAGGTCTTCTAGTTTTTCACCGACACCGATGAATTTTATAGGAGCTTTAGTTACTGCACATGCAGATAATGCTCCTCCTGCACGAGCCGTACCGTCCATCTTTGTTGCAACAACTCCGGTAATACCGCAGCTTTTATGGAACTGCTCAGCCTGCTTCTGCGCTGACTGCCCGATATCAGCAGAAATAACCAAAAGATTTTCATTCGGCTTTATGTGTTTATTCAGATTTTCAATCTCATTGATTAAGTCATCAGACAAGGCATCCCTTCCGGCAGTATCGATAATCAAAACATCATACTGGTCAAACTTATCCTGATTATAGCCCCAGATTGTCAATGCATCTTTTTCTTCTTTATCCAAATAAACAGGAACTTTGGCTTGTGATGCTATCTGCTCAATCTGGTCCATGGCTGCAGGCCTGTGAACATCCAATCCAACCAATGCAGTCTTATAGCCTCTTTTTGTAAAATATTTTGCCAGCTTACCTGCTGTAGTTGTTTTTCCGGAGCCAAATAATCCGACAAGCATTATTTTAAACGGCTTCTCCTTGATTTCAATCTTGTATTGTTCCTCTCCAAGAAAACCAACCAGTTCCTCATAAACAATATTGATCAGATGTTCTTTTTTAGTCAATCCTGAAGCTTCTTTCTCCTTTAAAGCGCGCTCTTTGATTTTCTTTGTCAGCTCAAAAACCAGCTGCACATTAACATCTGCCTGCAGCAAAGCCCTTTGTAAATCTTTAACCAGCTCATTGATCAGTTTCTCATCTACAAATATGCTTTTGGCTATTTTCTGCAGAGTATTCCTCAACGAAATGCTTAATTTTTCCAGTACCATATTAAAGCTGTAGAAGGAACTTTTATTTATAAAGGTTAGGGTTTTGTAAAGTAAACTTCTCAAATTTTTTTAAATTATATTCTCTTTCTTA
>JADHVE010000019.1 GCA_016784195.1 Candidatus Woesearchaeota archaeon
GGGGGGGGTTCACCTGCGCCTGTTACACAAATTCCAGAAGGTTATGTTTTTTACACATCAATGGATAATAACTTTAATGATGAAAATAATGATGGTTCTTGTAATGCAAGTGGTTGCCCTGTTTTAGGTCCAGGTTATGATTTAAACGGAGCACTCTTTGATGGTATTGATGACTATTTGTCGTATGGGGATATAATGAATTTGAATTTACCAGTTTCAATATCTTTATGGGTAAAAGCAACAGATTCTTCAAAAAATCCAATATTATTTTCTGAGGGTGGAACAAATACGCACGAGGGTTTCTGGTTATATTTAATCACAGGCAGTAATGCTAATAGAATTGAAATTGGATATGGTGATGGTACTGGTACAGGATCCAACGATAGAAATTCAAGGGTTACTGGTGAAATAATTAATCAAGACCAGTGGTATCATGTGGTTGGAATAATTAGAGGTTTTCAAGATATGGAAATTTATGTTGATAGTGTTAGCACTAGTGCATCATATACTGGATCAACTGACGAAATTCTTTATGAGACAAATAGTGCTGAAATGACTATGGGAAGAAGAATAACTTCAACAGGGGGTTATGATTTCCATTCTGGAATGATTGATGAATTGTATATATATGATAGAGCATTAACTTTAGCTGAAGTACAAATGTTATTTGGAGAAGAGCCTTCTGCATATTGTCAAGATATTGACGGAGAAGGATATGGAGTTTGCCCCAATTGTGGAGCTGATAATGGATGTGAATTTGATGGTGATGATTGTAATGATTCAAATGAACACATTTTTCCATCTAATACAAATAATTATTGTGATTGTGATGATTCTGATGGATTTGCCCAAGGTGGACCTGAAATCTCTGATGGAATTGATAATGATTGTAATGGGATAATTGATGATATGGCAACACTTAATTGTATTGATAATGATGGAGATGGTTATGGGGTTTGCCCAAATTGTGGAATAGCAAATGGTTGTGATGATGAGGGAGATGATTGTAGAGATGATTTGATAAATGTTCATCCGGGTGCAACAGAAATTGAATGTAATGATATTGATGATGATTGTGTTGGAGGAGATGATTGTCCAACTCCAGGAGCAATTATTGCCGACCATAATGCTGTAGATTTATTTGATACAATACCTCAGTATTGGATTGAATATATCACATCGAACAAACTTGTTGTACAACTTCCTGGGCAGAGTCATGGTGGGCAATTTGTTGGGTATCCTGGTGGTTGTGAAGGAGGATTAGAATTGATAGAAGAACAATATCCTACACATAAAGTAGATATAAGTTGCGGAAAAACAGACTCATTTATGGATGATGAAGCATTAAAAATCATTAAAGGAAGATATACAGGATCATGGGGAGGTGGACCTGGACAGGCGGACTGTAGACAGGGTGAAGAACATATGTGGTCAAACGATGCTGCTAGAACTGTAACCATTAATTCCGCAAATGAGGCACATTCTCAAGGAATAACTTTCTTCTCTTCAATGTATATATGGTGCTGGGACATTGTAAGACCTAATTACTGCTATAACAATGCACTTGTTAGGGCAAATTTTGATGATGAAAGAAGAGACATATATTTTGATGCATGGGACGAATTCAATGCAAATACAAATAATGGTGGTACTAAATATGTATATACAACTAGTGTAACAGATGATGATTGGGCTTATAACCCTCCTGATTATATTGGTCCTGATGGATGTAGAGTCACAATCTATAATGAACAAATTCGTCAAGAAGCAATTGCAAATGAGGGATATTTACTTGATTTAGCAGATATTGAGAATTGGAACGATGACGATACATCAAGGCGGATTGAAAGTGCATATTGCGATATAACCGGACAAGAAGAGGATTTAGAGCTGTGCAATGAACAATACAGAGAAGATGAAGTATGTGGTCATAGCAATGAGTTGTTACATAAAAGGAAGGCAAAAGCACTTTGGTGGCTTACATCAAGAATGGCTGGTTGGGATGGAACGCCTGCTTGTACAAGCACAGCAGATTGTGGGGGGAGTGATTGTGTTAAGGGGATTTGTCAATCAAAAGGCGTAATATCTAAAGAAAAGGGTAATTGAGTCTTAAGAAATAGATTTTGATAGCAAAAGGCGTTATTTTGACGCCATATTTTTTCTTTTTTATTGTAGTTTTTAGATGGTTAGATTGACGGCTCTAATGAGTATATACTCCTTGGTTGTCCCTTACTAGTGATAACTTACCAGAAGTTTTATATACTAGCACTACCTAACCAATGTAAAATGGTAAATACAAATAAAAATTCGGGAAAAAGAGGGATCAATACTTTTGGATTGCATAGATTGACTTATATTTTTATAGTGTTTGTTATTTTTTTATCGTATAGTTTGAATGTTGAAGCGGGAACTGAATCAATGCCGGCTTTGACAAAAACTACGGATTTCAATATTCTAGATGATTCTAATATTTATAACTATTTTGTAAATGAAGATGATGATATGATTGTACAAATTGATACATATAACCAACATAACGATGATTTGGTACCAGAAGTTTATACATATAAGCAGTTTAAAGAGGTTTTTGACTTTAAACCAAAAGCACCTAGTACTACCAAAGTTTATAGTAGTGCTAATTGTAAAAGACTTCGTTACACAGGAAATCCTCAAACTAAATTAGACCTAGTTTTTGTTCCTTCGAGTCAATATTCAGAAACAGGAGATGGATCACAATTTGCTGAGGATGTTGAAAGTTTTTTAGAAGAAATATATGATTTCCCACAACTAGCCGAAAATTTGAATAGAATGAACATTTATAGAATTGATGATTTAGATGTAGATGATAACTGTCGTGCACAATATGGCACTCCAATGTGCGATAAATTTAGAATAAAAGCAAGAGCTGAACAGTGTGTGGGATGGTCTCTTGATAATAATGATCAGGTTATTACAATACTGAATCTAACAAGTGCAAATATTACTCGATCAGTAGCTTTTATTCATGGATATGTGTTCATGGCAAATTATTTCCCAAGAGCTTTAACACATGAACTAGGTCATAGTATCTTTGGACTTGGAGATGAATACGACGGTATATATGAAATGCCTGTAGAACCACTTTATCCTAATGTTGCTTCCACGACTTCAGGAAATTCATGTATGGATAAATGGGGGGATTTGTATGGTATAGAAGGTATTGTTGGTTGTTTTCAAAATGCAAATGCTATTAATTGGTATAGACCAACAGAGATTTCAAGCATTATGAGATCACTTGCAGTACATAGATTTTGTCCTGTTTCAGAAAGAGTTGTAGATGAATATCTAAGTATATATTCTGATAGGATTCGACCAAGACCAAGGAAGTGGGCTTTTATGAGTGCTCCAGGTAACATTATTTAAAATCTTTATTAGATAATCTCATATATTTCTTTTTTTAATTTTACCCTTATATATTGCTTTTAATTATTAAGTATATATGTTGGTCGTTCCTCTTGAACTGAATTATTTGTTGTTGATTAATAACGAATTTTAAATAGTTTTTTAAATGAAAAGAATTCTTAATAGTACATGGAAAATTATATTTTACATGAAAGAGAAAATTGCATAGGTTGTGGAGCATGTATTTCACTTGACGAAGATAATTGGGAAATGGGAGACGATGGAAAATCAAAACTTAAAGGAAGTAAAGACGATAAGAAAGAAATAACTATTGATGAAGTTGAGAATTGTAAAGAAACTGCAGAAGCATGCCCAGTAAATGTGATACATGTCTATAAAGAAAATAAAAAAATAATTTGAGTGGTAGGTTATGGTAGAACTTCTTGCACCTGTAGGGGATTATGAAACTTTAGCTAGTGCGATTAAGGCTGGAGCAGATTCTGTTTATTTTGGAATAGAATGGATAAATATGAGGTCGTCTTCTGCTAGAAATTTTAAGCTATCTGAATTAAAAAAAGTTATGAAACAGTTACGTGATTCTGGCATAAAAGGATATTTAACTTTGAATACAGTTATTTTTGACCATGAATTGGGGCGAGTTAAAGCTATACTAAAAGAAGTTAAAAAGGCAAAAGTAGATGCTGTTATTGTTGCAGATATGGCAGTTATTCAAATGTGTTATGATGCAGGGATTGAGGTGCATGTGAGTACTCAATTATCTGTGGCTAATTATGAGTCTATTAAGTTTTTTTCTAAGTTTTCTCCAAGAATTGTTTTGGCTAGAGAATGTACCTTGGACCAGATTAAATCTATGAAGAAGAAGATTAAAAAAGATGGGTTGAAGTTTAAAGGTAGAGAGATTGAATTAGAAACATTTGTTCATGGTTCTTTATGTGTTGCTTATTCTGGAAGGTGTTTTATGAGTCAGTACCATAATCGATTATCTGCAAATAGGGGGCAATGTTTGCAAGAATGCAGAAGGCAATATAATGTGGTTGATGTTGAAGATCCTAGGCGAGAATTTATTCTTGAAGGGGAATATCTAATGTCACCTAAAGATTTATGTGCTTTACCTATTTTAGATAAACTGATTGATGTGGGAATTAATGTTTTTAAGATTGAAGGGCGTGCTAAAGGAGCTGAATATGTGTATAAAGTCACAAAAGCATACAGGGAAGCGATAGATTTAATTGATAAGGGAAAATTTACCTCAAAAGAAAAATTAAGATTGGTTAAAGAATTAGAGAAGGTGTTTAATAGGGGATTTTCAGATAATTTTTATTTAGGAGTGCCGACAAATGATTCTTGGACAAAATATTATGGTTCTACTGCTAAAACAAGAAAAGAAAAAATTGGTTTTGTTACTAATTATTATAATAAGTTGGGTGTTGTTGCAATAAAAGTTGAACAGAATCCTTTTAATGAAGGCGATAAAATTTGTTTTATTGGGCAAACGACAGGGTATTTAGAAGAGACTGTTAAAGAGATACTTTTAGAAGGCGATAAAATTAAAATTGCTAAAAAAGGCGATGAAGTGAGTGTAAAGATTTCTGAGAAAGTTAGAGAGAATGATAAAGTGTTTGTTGTGAAGGAAATTGATTTAGATATTCCGGAAGAGGATATTAAATCTCAATTAAGAAAAGTTGGTGTACATAAACCATTTAAAGATATTAAGAAAAAAGGGATGGATTGATTATTTAAACTGTGTTTTTTCCAATCCTATAAATTGTACTATCAGAAATATTCATTCCATGTCTTTTACAATGATTTTTTATAGACTTATAGCTCACACTATTTTCATACATTGTTTTGATGTCTTTTATTAATCCTGATTCTTTAGCGTAATCTTTATCAAATCTTTTGCTGTATGCGGAATTGTTTTCTACTCCTTCTTTAATAGTATCAATAAGTATTGTTTTTTCTAAATCGGAAAATTCTTTTTGAACTGTTTTAAATCTTTTATTGCTATTATAATTTTCAATTATTTTATCATAAGGAATTTCGTAGAGTTCTTTTGGTTCTTCTATTTTAGTTTCAGGTTCAATAGTTGTAGAATCTGTTAGGATATTATCTATAGAATATTCAGTTCCTTCTGGATTAAATTCATTATTGTATCTAATAGAAGTTATTTCTCCTGCTTTAACGTCTATAGTATAGGTTCTATCTTCTGAAAAATATTCAGTTATTTCATTTTCTGACCTTTGGAATGTGACATCATAAGTTCCAGGTGGAAGTTCTACTCCTCTTATAGGTGTTCTACCATACTCTTCTCCATTTATTAATATGTCTGCCCAAGGTTCTGGTCCTAATACGATTTTTCCAACATCGATTCTACGTGAAACATTGAGATTAATTTCATCCCCTTCAGATAAATTTATGGCGCCTAAATAATCATTTTCTTCGAAATTATTCATTTCTAATATCTGTTCAATATTATTTGAATTTACTATTTTTGTTTTATCAAATAATAATAATTGATAATTTTCATTGTCTGGTATATTCAAATCATAATAGTTTAATGATGCAGTTCCTTGATTGCAGTCATGAGCTAAAACATTTTTACAACTTAAAACTTCATTATTTTCGTTTGTTATTGCAATAGTATAAACATTGCCAGAAACAATGTTTTCTAAATTTACTGTAAAATTAGGTTCTTGAGTTTCTTCTATTAATTCAACCCAATTTATTGCCCCACCTAAATTTTCTTCAGCAAATGCTTTTCTATCCTCTGTTATAGAAGGATCATAACCTTGCGCCCTCATAACATCATAACCAGTATTAAATTGTTCTTCTTGTATTTCATCAATATGTTCGACAAAAGATTCTCTTTCTTCAGCATTTTCAAAGCCAATATTGGAATAATTTGTTCTAAAATTGTATTTTTGATTATCCATTAAGATATTTGGATTTACTCCTGGATTGTCTTGTTCAAATGCTTCTATAGCCACATAAACATCAACACCTGAATGATTATCATTAAAATAATGTATTAAACAAGAATTACCTGTGTCTCCCCATCTTTGGGAAACTAAATTGGTTTGTTCTCTTTGTGCATTTATTTCAGCTATTTTTTGTCTAATTGTTCCAGGATTTTGTATATAAGAATCTAAAGAATCTGCTACAACACCTACTTCTTCTATAGTTTCACTAATTGAATATCTTTCTCTAAATATTTCTTCAGTAGTTTTCTGCCCATCATAACTATGCATTAAACTGTTTGTTCCAAAACAAGTTGTGGCAAGCAATGCGGTAGCAACAAACGCCCCTTTTGCAACATTTTTCCAATCTTTTTGAATTATTTTTTCTAAATCAGAATCTTTGATCTGTTTTTTCTTGTTTTTAAGATATTTTTTTTGTAACCAAGAATTTTTAGAATTTTTTAATTCATAATCTAGCCCTTTTTGTTCGAATTTTGCTAAATTCTCTAATTCACCAAAATATTCTGTTAAATATTTTCCCCTAGTTGTTGGTATGATTTTATCTTTAAGATTATGGTATTGTTTAGTATTTATTTTTCCAGAAAGATACGAATCTATGAGTGTTTCAGCATATTCTTGTCCAGAGATTAAATCTTGTTCAAATTTTTTGTATTCTTTATTTGAAATCTTTTTGCCTTTTTTGAAACTTAAATAATCAATTATAATTGGTGGGATTTCTGTTTTTTCTATTCTGTTAATTGGAGGCATCTTTCTTCTAGGAATCCCTTTAACTAAAGGTAATTCAGTTATTGTTTCTTTTTTAGAATTTTCAAGAGTTTTTATTGGAAATAAGTTTAATGAATACCCTTCTTTAATTTCTTTATTTTCTTTTTCAAGTTTTTCTTTAATTTTTTCATTTTTCTTTAATCTTTTTATAATTGTTTTACTTAATGTTTTGTATCCTTCTCCAATAGGAGTTTTTAAAAAATTTTCAAGTTTAATTTTCTTAGAATCTTGGGTATTTATTTTATTATAATCTATATTTTCAACAATTTCACTAAAATTATTTTTTCTTATGGGTTGAGGGAGGTTTGATTTATATCTATTGGTATATTTGTAATTTATTTTTTTATCAGAATTTTCAATTTGATGCTTTTTAGAATATTTTTTAATTTCTTCATCTATTTTTTTATTTTGTAAATATTCAAAATATTTTAATCTATTTGCATTCCAAAATTTAAATTCATTATGATCTATATTTTTTGAATCTTGGATTTTTTTATAGATTTGTTTCATGTGGGCGATCTTCATGCTATCTAGTTCTTGTTTTTTCATTTGATTTAGAATATAAGATTATTTACTACTTAGTAATGAATAGTACTGTTATTTATAAATCTTTCGTTTTTGTTATTTGATTATTCGCTGTTAAACTCTTTGAAGGGGATTGATTTTTAGTGCAACGATGCAGAAGGGAAATTTTAGAGTCGTCGGATTATCTTAATAAAGGGGGGTTAGCGAGCGTTTATTTTCCGCAATAGCCATACATAGAAACACGACCCCTTGTAGTTATTTTCAATGTGAATCTTGAACAAGTAAATATCTTTTCTTTAAAAAGTTACAGGTAAAATAGTACCTATGCAAAATTTTAAATATGAGCATTTTATATATAAAAATATGATATCAAAATCTCTTATTCCAATTCTATTATTGATGATATTTTTAGTTGGATGTAGTCAAACAATATCACAAGATTCTCAAAATGAAAAAAATAATTTATATTCTAATGAGTCTGAGGATTTTAAAACAGAAGATGTTATTGATAATCCTATTGAAAATAAGACTGAACCTGAAGTTTTTGAGACAATTCCTCCTGTTGAAAAAATTCCAGAATCAAAAACAACAAAATTAGACGCAATAGAAACTAATTGTGTAGGCTTTTTGATTCATGGACCTGGCGAAGAAGAAAATATAAAACTTATTGGTGGAACCATGGGGAGGCCACACCCTGGTCAGTTTTCATGGGGGTTGATTGAGACATCGAAGGATAATTATAATTTTCGATATACTGATGGGTTAATTCGAAATGCTCAAAAATTTGATGTTGCAGTTCTTGGAACTATATGGCCTTATGCTAAATGGGATCAAGCAAAATGTCATGATGTTGAGTGTACGGTCCCTCCTAATGCTTTATTTGCTTTAGAAGAAGATAAACAGGGGATAATCCAAGGTATTCCTATGTCGCGTTGTGAACCTTGTAATTATGATGATTATAAAGAATTCCTACAGACATTAGTTGAAAGATACGATGGTGATGGTTATAAGGATATGCATGGACTTAAATACCCAGTTATACATTGGGAAATTTTAAATGAACCCGAAATGCAAGAAGGGAATTTAATATTCTTTTTAGGTACTCCTGAAGAATATGCCCAGATTCTAAAGAATAGTTATACTGCAATAAAAGAAGTTTGTGAAGATTGTATTGTTGTCCAAGGCGGTGCTGCAGGTAATATGAGGGAGACTCTTGAATTCTGGAGTGATGTTTTTTCTGAAGATGTAACTAATTATTTTGATGTGGCAAATGTGCATTTTATTGAGCACGGGGATAAAAATACACTTAATGTAGAAGAATTTAAAGAACTTTTAGATTCTCATAATATAGATAAACCAATTTGGGTTACTGAAGTTCAGTATAGTTCTGAAGAAAATATTGTATCTTCTGTTAATGGTGCGTTTGATGCAGGCGCATCAAAACTTTTCTTTGTACAGTTTGAGATTGGCAAATGGACAAGAGTTATCCCTGGTAAATATTCCAAAATCTATGAAGACATTCCTGCAATGTGTAGATAGAATTGTGGAAAAGATGAAGTAAATATAAAAAGAAGAGGTTGATTATGATTGCACGAAATAAGCTTGATGAAACAATTCAAATAATTATTCCTCCAGCATTAGTCTTACTTCTGACTGTTACAATAATAGAATTATTTTATGACGTAGGTAAGTATTACTTCTTAATAGACATCTTTGATGCCCTAATCATCATTATTTTTGCAATTGACCTCTATTACAGATGGGTTGAAACCCCTCATTTTATTCCTTATATCAAAAAACATTATCTGGATATTATTGCAACAATCCCATTCAATTGGATATTTGTCGGAATACAGTATCTTGAATTCACAAGAGCATTAAGGGGAGTAAGAATAGTTACGAGGGTGGCGAAACTGGCTCGTTATGGGCGACTCCTTAGGTTATTTAGATTCGCTGCAAGAGCACCAAGGTTTCTGAGGATGAGAAAACATCTTAAAAAAACAGAAATTAGAAAAGTTCAGCCCCATGAAAAGGAAATGAAGAAGACATTAAGCTTTAGAGTAATTCTTCTTATCACCATCAATTCAATTATGGGGACTGGAATTTGGTTCCTGACTTCGGCTGGAGCAAAACATGCAGGTCCTGCTTCTTTAATCTCATGGGGAGTACTTTCCCTTATCTCAGTTTACATCGCAATGTGTTTCGGAGAACTAGTCTCTATGTTTCCAAAAGCAGGTGGAGTTTATGAATTTGCCAAGCAGACATATGGTAGATTCTGGTCTTTTGTGATTGGCTGGACAACCTCAATAGCAGGAAGTGTCACTATTGCAATGCTTTTGTTAGGTGCTTTACAATACCTTATTCCAATTGAATATTCGTTCACTTACATCCCTATTGCCATCTTATTAATTGTTGCTTTTAGTTATGTGGCATTTAGGGGAATGCAGACTTCAACAGTTGTATTGGTTACTTTTGCATTAATCACTCTAACAGCAGTTATTGCTATTATCATCCCTGGTTTTATTAACTTCAATCCGAGTAATTTAGATCCATTTTTTGTATTCCCTTCAATGAGCATCATTTTAGCAATCTTTTTCATTGCAGAAACTTTTTTTGGGTGGGAAAGTGCCATCTTCTTATCAGCAGAGACAAAAAACCCATCCATAATTATGCCAAAAGCATTGATTTATGGAACATTGATTATTGCAGTTCTTTCATTTTTTCTTGCATTTACAGCTATGGGCACAATTCCTTGGGCAGAATTCTCAGAATCTGTAGCCCCTTTACGTGATTTAGGGGGGGTTCATTTTGGAAATATGGGTGGAATAATTTTTACTATTTTGATCTTTGTTTCTGTTATTGGGGCGACAGCAGGATGGATTGTAACTGCGCCCAGACTACTAATGTCTATTGCAGAAGATAAACTTTTTTTTGTTCAGTTTGCTAAAATTCATCCGAAACATAAAAGTCCTTATGTTTCTATTATTTTCCAAATTTTTGTTGTTTCAAGTTTAGTAATTGTTGGAGCAGGATCATATGAAACTTTGCTGCATATGCTCATTCCTTTGATATTAATAGTGTATTCTGCTGTATTATTAAGTGTGGTCATTCTTCGTTTCAAGAGACCTGATCTAAACAGGCCATATAAAGTCATTTTTGGAAAAGTTGGTCCATTAATAACTATACTCTTTATGGTTTTTTTACTGATAATGTTCATAAGAGAAACGCATGGTGCTATGGATATACTAAGGATATCTGGAGGATTGATTGCGTTTGGAATTCCTGCATATTTTGCAATTGAGATTTTTTATGACATGAAGTATGTCAATCTAAGAAAAAGTTTAATCGCTTGGTTTTCTCATTATTATCATGCAGTCCCATTACCAGAACCTCTTTTTAATTATGTATTAAAATTAATCGGAAAAACAAAGAAAAACTCCTTGATCATGGATTACGATTGTGGTGTTGGAGGATTTACAAGGAAGATAATAAAAAAGAATTTATTATTCAAGAAAATTTATGCTATCGATAAATCAAAAGAAGAAATAAAAGTGTTTAAAGAAAATCTTCCAAAAGACTATAAAGATAAAGTTCACATAAAGTATAGAAACTCGTGGAAGATTTCACCAAATATTAAAAATATTGATGTATTCTTCTCATTCAATTCACTAGGATATATTCCTAATATCCCTGATTTCCTCAAACACTTAAGAAAAGTATTGCGAAAGAATGGAAGATTCTGTTTTTACATAAAACATAGTATAATTAATGTAACGCCTAATGCGTTAATAGTAGAAGACAAGAAACAAATAGAAAAAATATTTGGTAAAGAGAAGTTTAAAGTCACATATCATAAAAGAAAAAAGTTGTTCAAGGAAGAAATTTTTATTTACGGGAAACGTTTGACTAAATAGGATTTTGGTTTTGTAAGAGATACTTTTAAATGTAGACCATATTTTTTAAGTGTGTTTCCTTTTTATTAATAAATTTCTCTGAAGAAGATTATATGTGCGTAGCACTGGGGGTCTGAGTGTTCCTTCTAATGAGCGAATGCGATACATCAAGAACAAGTAGCGAGGGGGAGTTCGGTATATACATCTGAAAATCCTGGTAAAATGGCTGTTGATCATATGAAAATGAATACCATAAATCCCTTCACACTAGTTAAGATTGATTCAAAATGTATTCTGGTGGGTGTAAAGAAAAATATTTAATTTAAGTTTATATCAGATAAATTATAGCTAAATACATATTCTTTATCATAAAACAATGCTTGACCATCTCCAATGTTCCGAGATTCTTTTGAATAACTTGATAAACCTGTTTCTATGATTAATTCTTTAAGTTTTAAATCTTCAATTTTCTTTATAGCATCTTCAATACTAGTGGTGGTTGGTAAAAACTCAGTAGGATACTCGCCATCAATTGAAGATACCCACCAAGGGCCTGTATAAATGAACAAAGCTAGATCTAATGGTTCATAATTCCCCTTGCTTTGGAAGTAAAATTGTCTAGCTCCTTGTATTGTATCAAGATAGATTGCTTCGGGAGAGACAGCTACAGTAACAAATTTGCCTGTAGAACCCGAACTTCTCGTAGTAAATTCTGTTCCATACTTTGAGCTGATGGCTTTTTTAGGAAAACTTTCTATCAATTCTTCTTTAGTAAGTATTGGAAGTCTCTGAAAGTCATTCCAGGTTTTAAGATCACCTGGCTCAAAACCTTCTTCAGAGTATTTATCTCTATAAAGATCAACAGTATCATAAGCGTGCCTAACTAGTTCTTTAATTCTCTTAAATTGGAATTCATTTATTTCTTCAGGCGACCTCTTATAAAATTCTCGAATAGCTGCCCATCCCTGATTCATCAATCTTCGTAATTGGATGTGATCTATTCTTGTTTCTTTTCTTTTGTTACTTGTACCTAAATCAGAGTACATTAAATGTTCATTCATCATTTTAGATTTACTTTATCTCCATCATTTAAAAGGTAATCTAATCCTACACTTTGGCCTTCATAAACATCTGAACTTCCAAATATTTTTGCTTCTCTGACCCTATTTAAGCCAAGCCTATCGGCAAAATCTCTTACTGTTACTTCTAATCCTTTCGGGAAAACTAAAGGTTTGCCTTCTATTCTGCCATCTATAAAACAATAAAATCTTTTGATATTTAATAATCTATAAATTTCCTCTCCTATTTGGTCATTAGAAGATATATCAACGACATTACACCCTTTATAATCAAATCTTGACCAACCAGCAATAAGGGTTGGTTTTTCAATTATTTCATCCTTCCGTCTGTGTTTATGATCTTTAGCTTCTTTGGAGAGAATTATGAGATAATCCTCAAGAACAGAACCTACTGAAGTTGCTCTATCAAAGTCCTTAGCTGTGATACAAATAACATCAGAGTTTCTTATAAAATTTATTTTGTTGTTATCATTTTCTCCTTGGTAAACTGGCGGAACTTCCACTATTTGTACTGGAACATCATTATAAGTAAAAATTCCCATTTCTGGTTTGTAAGTTGTAAAAGGGGTTTCAGCAATTCGGGAATCAGAACCAGTCAATCTTTGATGTAGCGTACTTTTTCCAGAATTTGCCTCACCTACTAATACAACTTGTCTATCATATCTAATTCCATCATACGGATTCTGGGAAATTTGTCTTCCTTTTGAAGAACTTTTTTTCTTAAGAACTTCTAATTCTTTTTTGTATTTAGTTCTGAGTGCTAAATCCAGAGGATCCTTTGGATTAAGGCTTACTAATTCTTCTAATACTCTTATTCTCTCATCTTCTGAACTTACGTGTTTTAGTTCTTTTCTCTTAAGCATAAAAGCAATGTTTTGGTTTTTCATCTTGTCACTACACCGCAGTCGTTAGAATTTATAAATTTTTGTATTTAGTTTGTCTTTCTCTAACTTAAGCCCCCGAGTCCATTTCATTTTTAGTTTTAACTTAGCCCCCGAGAAATAGTTTAGTTCATTTGTATTAAATCAAAAAGTTGGGTTTTTCTTTTTTCAGAAAAATTTTACGCAGTAAAACGAAGCGTTAGCGTAGCCGTATAATCATTGTTAGAGGAAGTGCTTGTCATTTCCGAATTTTGTTTTTTTAATCGATTATGCGAAACCGAGAACATTAAAAAATTTGGTGTTAACCTGAAGCTTGTCGAAAATTTTAACGATTGGAGTGAGTGTTCTTTTGAGCTTTGCATGGGAGAAAGAAAAATCATCGACAAGTCGCGAGAACAAAAATGTTGGAGCGGGGTGGAAGAAAAATTACGCCTCACGCAGGGGCCCCCTGTTAGTTTCGTTTCCAGTTACGAGCGAAGCGGAGTTCTGGAAACCTGCGTCCGCAGAGTTGAGAAAAAGCCCCGTTAAATATATATATAAGTTAAGAATCTTAAATTGTATGACTAAAGATTCTGTATATCTATGTCCAAAATGTGGAAGCACAGATTGGAAATTTCCTAACCCCTTGAAAGGAACACCGTCTATGATAAATATTCCTGCAATTGTTAATAATCTATTTGAATGTAATGATTGTGGTTATGTGGGAATTTTTTTTGAAGTTGACAAAGATAAAGTAAAGGAAGTTCAAAAAGATTTCAAGAAGTAAGGGGCTTTTTCTCAATTGAAACTAACATCGGGGGCCCTGTTAAGTTCTTTTCCCATACGCAAGTGTGGGAAACCTGCGTCCGCAAAGTTAAATTTAAGTTTTCAATCAATCCGACCGTAGGGAGACTATATTTTAGGGAATTCTCTCCAATCCAGCGAACACAGTGAGCCTTCAAGGAAATACATTAAGGGCAAGAAGTGTGTTTATCAAATAAGGCGAAGCCGATACCTCAAAACAAAGTATCAAGGGGCAAGAAAACTTAGAAATAATCTGATTAAACAAATTGCCAAGAGTTATCGCTAACTCTTGGCTAAAAATAATAATTACTTTTTGTCTTTGCCTTTTCCCTTGCCTTTTTTTGCCATTTGTTTGACCTCCTTTTGTTTATTTATCTTCTTCGTCATCATCGTCTGACGAATCTTCTTCTTTTTTTTCTTCTTCGGAAGAGTCTTCTTCTTTGTCTTCAACATCCTCTTCTTCAGGTTTTTCTTCTTCTTTTTTCTCTTCCTTCTTCTTTGCTTTAGGCATATTAATCACTCCGCCTTATTTCTTTTTTCCTTTGCCTTTTTTGGTTGTTTCTTTTTTATCTTTGGAATCCTTTGTTTCCTTATCTTTTCCTTTGCTTTTTTTTGTTGCCATGTTTTTCGCACCTCCATTTGATATCAAACTAGCGAATATAATTTATTGATGATTAGTAGTCATCCTTATCAGGATCATACTCATCATTATCATCGCCATCATCATTTTCTTTATCATATTCATCGTCGTATTTCATAGATTTACATTCCTCCGTACAGTTTTTCTAGATGTAAGTAAATTATTAAGTTCTTGAATATTAACACTTAAACTATCAAAAACAGGTAACTTTGTATATTCCTTTATTTCCAATACATGCAAAGGTGAACTAGAACATATGCCTGATAACGCATCAGGACTTAAATCAAATTTATCTTTTAATACTTTGATACCTCCAATCATGCCAAAAGCATCACTTGCACAAAAAATTAATTTGTGAATTCGTGATTTTACTTCATCTGATTTGAGAAGCATCTCTGTTTCTCTTTGATTAAGACCATCAGCAATTTCAACAACCCAAAAATTTTTCGGATTATTTGCATGCTTTAAATCCAGAGTATTAAATATTTTTTCTACTTCCTTTTTTTCAATAAGATATGTAGAGGGGTAACCAAGATAACTAAAATCGGTTACTGGTTTAGCTCCAGCATCATTCATATGTAGAATATCTTTTAATCCAGAAGTGCCAGTAATCTTTGAACCTCTTACTTTAAATCCTGAACTTGATAAAGCCCAAACGCAAGCTGCAGCAGCTTTGCTTTTTCCACAATTCATAGAAGTGCCACAGACTAAAATCATTTTTGATCTTGGCTTTTTTGTAATCTCTTTATTTGGAATAATGAGGGGATATGATTTTGTATTTATTTTGTTGCCATCCTCATCACAGACATAACCTAATATTGATATCCTAGTTGGGTCTATAACAAGAGAACTTTTCGTTTTTGCTATACCAATCATACCTGATCTGGATAATAAATCTACCTCCTTTAGATTTTTGGAGGGTACAATACCTTCATAAAAATCAGGAGCATATCTATTACCAAATACGAATATTGCTTTTGAGCCATCCTGTATATCATGGATTCTTCCTTCTTTATTCTCTAATCGGAAATGCTGACCTATTCTTTCAATCTTACCATATACTACATCACCTACTTGAGGTAATGAATTAGATTCTTTGTAGAATTTTAATTGTTTTTTTGAAATAGTCATAGCTGCACTTGGCAGAATTATATCTTTTGGAATTTTCTTAAATGTCATTTTTCTCCTCTAATTAATTCATCTAATCTACTTTTTGCAGTACTAAGTTCTTTTTCTCGTCTGTCCTTGATCTCCTCATTCTTCAAGTTAGGGAGATCCCACTGTATTGCAGAAATTTTTCTCTTTAACTCTTGAATCTGATTTTGAGTAGAATTAGAACGTGTCATGGCAGCTCTCCGATTTTTTAGAATTTTTCTTCTTTTTTATCTCGATTCGAGACCGACAGCCTCGTCGATATCTTCTGCCACTTTTTGGATATCATCCAATGCGAGGTTTGCTTCTTTTCGAATTTCCTCGATTGTGTTTGCTAGGCTGTTCATTTTTAGTTCATATGCAGAACCTATTTTCACGACCAAACCAGATTTTATCAATCTTTTCAAGTGATAAATTACTGAACCCCTTGTTGGCTCAACTAATTTATTAAGCTCTTCGCTTGTCATTCCCTTTTTTTCCTTTGCAGATTTGATCAAGGCTCTTAGGATGACATACGCTGTTTTGTCTTGGTCTCTCGGAGTTATAAATCCCAGACTGCCACATACCCATTCAATATCCTTGTCTGTATCTTTTTCCGTCGATTCTTTCAGCTTTTTGATATTGAATTGTCTTATGGATTTTTCCATAACTTGTTTAATACCTTGCCCATATTTAAATGTTTCTAAAATAGTCAACTTAAGGTTGACATAAGAACCCAAATAAAAATAGTAAACTTTAAATAGGACTTGCTATTTATAAAGGCAATTGTCTAAAAAACTAAACGAGGAATGGTATTTATCGTAATCAATAAAAGAAAATGTGCAAAAACAACAAACTTTCCAGATGTAGATTGTTCTATTGCCCTTATCTAATTCTAAGTCTAAAAAACATACTTTTCCCGTTAAAAATTCTTCGAAAAACACCAGGAGGTAAAAAATGAACTCTAAACACAAACGAGATAAAAATAGCTATGATCCTCAAAACTACAACAACCTTCTAATTGGTTGCAGGATCCCAAAAGATTTTTTCATAACAGAAGGTACAGGCGAAAGCAACATTACAATACATGCAGGTTCTTATCATCTTGCTTTGAAGAAAGCAGGAATAGAAATGTGCAATATTATGACATACTCATCAATTCTTCCAAGCATTGCCAACGAAATAAAAAAGCCAATTAAATTAACTCATGGCTCTGTAATGGAAACAATCATGGCAGTGTCTGATGCAGAAAAGGGAAAAAGAGCAACAGTAGGAATAATATTTGGATGGTTGTTTGACAAAAAAACAGGCGAAAAATACGGAGGATTAGTCTGTGAATATAATGGTGGTCTTGCAGAGACAAAAGCAAGAAGCCAACTGAAAGAAAGCTTAAATGAACTTTACGTTAATGGTTTCTCAAAAAAGTATGACCTCAAAAAAACAACTCTTATCTCCAAAAGCCTTGTTCCAAAAAAGAAATATGGAACAGCATTAGTTGCTCTATGCTTTACCAATTACATTTTTCCACACATAAAAACAGGAGAAAGTAAATGAAAAAAGAAAACAACTTTGGAGATTTGCCAAAACAATACTCTAATGAGAAAGACTCCAAAATAGTCATAATCCCAGTTCATTATGATAAAACCAGCACGTGGATTAAAGGAGCAGACAAAGGACCTAAAGCTTTGATAGAAGCATCTGCTAACATGGAACTTTATGACATAGAGACAGACTCAGAAGCCTACAAGCAAGGCATATTTACAGACACTCCAATCTCAGAGAGCAACACTCCCGAGGATATGATTGATGAAGTAAGCAATAAAGTTAAGCAGCACTTGGATAATGATAAATTTGTAATCACAATTGGAGGAGAGCACTCTGTTAGCATTGGTACTCTAAAAGAGCATGCAAAGAAATATGATGATTTGTGCGTGCTGCAGCTTGATGCTCATGCAGATTTAAGAAATGAGTATGAAGGTTCTAAGAATAATCATGCTTGCGTCATGTCTCGAGCAAAAGAGACATGCAAAGTTATTCAAGTAGGTATCAGAAGCATGGATGTTTCTGAAAAAGAAAACAACGATCCTGACAATATTTTTTTCGCTCACACAATCCATGATAATAAAGAATGGTTTGATAAAGCAATATCAAGACTAAATAAAAATGTGTATATTACAGTAGATTTGGATGTTTTTGATCCTTCAATTATGCCTTCTACAGGGACTCCAGAGCCAGGAGGGTTGTTATGGTATGATGCAATTAGTTTCTTGAAAAAAGTTATTGAAGAAAGAAATGTTGTAGGTTTTGATGTTGTTGAATTATGCCCTAACAAGTATAATAAAAGTCCTGATTTTTTAGTAGCTAAACTGATTTACAAATTGCTTAGCTATATTTTCTCTAAGGGGGGTAAAAAATGAAAAAGAAAGAATTATTGAAAGAAACTGTTAAACATATTGATATCAAGTCTTTTGATTCAACCAAAATAATTGATTCTATGAAAGACATGTCTTTTAGTAGCAGAGAAATTGCACGAGCTTCTGAAATTCTCAAGAAAATGATTGACGACAAAGATTGCACAGTTATCTTAACTCTTGCTGGAAGCACAAGTGCTGCAGGATGCATGCAAGTGTATGTAGATATGGTTAAAAATAAGATGGTAGACGCTATTGTTGCTACAGGTGCTTCAATTGTTGACATGGATTTTTTTGAAGCATTAGGATTCAAGCATTACAAGGGAAGCCAATTTGTCGATGACAAAAAGCTTAGAGAAAATTATATTGATCGAATTTACGACACCTTTATTGATGAAGAAGAACTGCAGAAGTGCGATGATACCATCAAGAAAATTGCTGACAAATTAGAACCAAGACCTTATTCCTCAAGAGAATTTATCAAATACATGGGCAACCACTTAACACAGCACTCAAAAAAGAAAGATTCATTGGTTCAAGCAGCATTTGAAAATAATGTACCTATTTTTTGCCCAGCATTTTCAGACTCAAGTGCAGGTTTTGGGTTAGTAAAGCACCAGGTTGAAAATAAGGATAAACATGTTTCAATAGATTCAGTCAAAGACTTTAGAGAATTAACCGAGATTAAGATGAAGGCAAAAACAACAGGATTATTCATAATTGGAGGTGGAGTTCCAAAAAACTTCGCTCAAGATACTGTTGTATGTGCAGAGGTTCTTGGAAAAGAAGTATCAATGCACAAATATGCTGTGCAGATAACTGTTGCTGATGTTAGAGATGGAGCTTGCTCCAGTTCAACACTTAAGGAAGCATCTTCATGGGGAAAAGTAGATACTGTATATGAGCAAATGGTTTATGCAGAGGCTACTAGCGTATTGCCTTTGATAATAAGCTATGTGTATCATAATTCAGAGTGGAAGAAAAGAGAACCCCAAGAATGGAGCAAGATTTACGGGTAAAAAATAAATCTATTCCCACCAATTTAATTGAGGTGAACTTATGAAAAATAAATGTCCTTATTGCAGCACGTTAATTGAGCATGATGGAGAAGATAATTATGTTCAATGCCCATTTTGCGGTAAAGTAAGCAAGTATGAATCAAAAAAATTAGAGCCATCAGAATAGAGGTGAAAAAATGTCCAAGAAAAAATTAAGTCTAAAACAAATAATGAAACAAATAGATTCAAAGCCAGAAGAAGTAACTTTTAAGATTCTTTCTGAAAATGAAATCAAAAAAATTATGTCTCCTTTAATATAAAAATAAAGGATTGAGAGTTTTCTTGCCCCTTTACTCAACCTTTCATTCTTTTTATCAAATTGAAGAATCAGAATTTACATTAAGTTTAGTATTGAATAACACTTCTTGCCCCTTCCGTTTTTTTAGAGAATTCCCGTTTTTATTGTATTTAGAAACTTAAATTTAATTGTAACTAACATCGGGATTTAGAGAAGTTTTTGCGAAGCAAAAATTTGGGTGGAAGAAACTGCAAGTTTCTGGAACCTCTAAATCCTTGTTATATTCCCCGTAGGGCTGAAATTTAGTGCAACGATGCCGAAGGCAAAATTTTAGAGTTTTACATTTAAGAACATATATTAAATTTCGACCGAAGGGAGTCAATAATTAAAAAGAAAGCCCCTTTTAAAAGTATAGGTTTATTCAAAAAACTTAATTTATTATTTATTCCATCTTTCTAATTTTGGAATTCCACGAGTAAATACCCATGCAATAAATTTTGGCATCCCTTGTTCTTTCATTTTCTCAATACAAAAAGATTGCATTTTTTGTGGAGTATCAATTTCTGGACTGGTAAATTTTCCTTTTTGATAACAATAAGAGCAGTATTTCATACTTTTTGAACCATCTTTTTCTGTTCCTCCTTTTTGAGGATCTTGTTTGAATGGCATTCCGCAACTTTGACAAAATTTGTATGTTTTCATCTTTATTTAACCTCTTCAATAAATTTTTCAAACTTTTTTTCGGGCATTAGTTCGTGTGTTTTAAATTCTCCATTATAATAAATTCCGAGTGTTCCAAAAGGACTTCCTTTCGTTTGAGCTTCTTTATAATTTTTTAGATGAATTACTTCACAAGGTATCTTTTTATTCTTACAAATATTTGATAATAAATTAACATATTCTTCCATAAATGGGCATTGATTTGAATAAACAAAAGTGAATCCTTTTTTGTTATCGCAAGTTCCTTGTTTTGTATTTTTTGTAAATTCGGGATTTTTTGCATTCTTATTAAATTTCAAAACAAGAAGTTCAAAATATGGAGGGGCTGAATCTACTACTTCAAAACCATGATATTCATAGAATTTTTTATCTGTTAAAAATGGTTTTACTTTTGTGCTACTAACCACAGCAATTCCATCCATGTTTTGTTTTTTTGTATCTTTAATACATTCATTTAATAATTCTGTTGAAATTCCTTGTCCTTTAAATTTTCCAGAAACCCACAAACAATTAATTACCATATAATTCTTTCCTATGATTGGTTTCCAAACTTTTTCAATAGGCATATACTCAATAAAAATTTTCCCTCTATCATTTAATCTTTTGAAAACTAAACCATCATTAAATCGTTCTTTTAACCATTCTTTTTTAGTTATTGCTCTACTTTGATTAGCTTTATCATTCCCAATTGCACAACAGATATGCTCTTGGTCAATATTGTTTTTATTAATAGATATGATTTTTGATACCATATTATTATAGTAAACATAGTGATATATAAATGTTTTTAGGGGGCTTTCTTTTTTGTTCTTAAATGTAAAATTGAATATAACATTGC
>JADHVE010000020.1 GCA_016784195.1 Candidatus Woesearchaeota archaeon
GATAAAGTGAAAATCGAGTTTAATTTGGCTTGCATAGCACACAACCTCCAGAAGATTTGGAGGTTGAAAGCATCTCAGGGCTGCTAAGTATTTTTTCTTTTTAAAATTTATGAGTTTTTTAGATTGTGGGACGGCTTCATGTATTAAGCGTAGTTTTATTACGCTTAATACCTGAATAGGTCATAAAATGCGAAGTTTATACATTTCGATGTTTTTAATCCTAGTATGGATGAATTGCCTGTTAACAAAACAGAAATAGAATCAATTGCTGTGCAAGGGTGCAAACTTTAATGTATTGCTAGATTATTTCTTTTAACAAACATTTATAACTTATTAATTTTCCTAAATTAAAATGCAAAAAAACAGAGTTGATGAATTCATTAAAAACCCAAAAAAAGCTTTGATCAAGTTAGCTATGCCCATGATCATTGTTATGGTTGTTCAAACAATGTACAACATTGTTGATACTGCTTTTGTTGGAAGATTGGGGGCTGATGCTATTGCTGCCTTAACATTCTCTTTCCCCTTATTTTTCATATTAATTTCCATAAATTCAGGCATCAGTGCAGGTATAACCTCCAGAATATCCCGTTACATGGGAGAAAAAAACAAGGAACAAGCAGAAAATACTGCTGTACATGGCCTCTTGATTTCAATAACCTGTGCAGTATTAGTCTTCACCATAGGCTTTTTAAGCCTAAAGCCTTTATTCATAATTTTTGGAGCTTCAGACTCAGTTATCCAGTTAGGAATATCCTATATGTCAGTCATTCTAATATCAGTTTTCTTTATGTTTCCGGCTTATATACTGCATAGCATATTCTCGTCTCAGGGAGATACAAAAACACCTATGAAAATATGGGTTTTCACTTTGCTTGTAAACATCGCATTGGATCCGATATTCATCTACGTCCTGGGTTTTGGGGTTAAAGGGGCAGCAATTGCAACTTTAATTTCATACTTACTTGCCTTGACATTATTCACTTACTATTTCAGAAAAAAATCATATCTAAAGATAAGGATTAAAAGCTTCAAATTTTCATTCAGAATTTTAAGGGAAATTTTCAATGTAGGAGCTCCGGCAAGCTTGACTATGCTGTTGATGTCTGTCTACATTATGTTCCTCAACAGGTTTATGGCCCATTTTGGAACTGATTATGTTGCTGCATTTGGAATTGTGTCAAGATTAGAAAGTGTAGCAATAATGCCAATAGTTGCAATGTCAATGTCCTTATTGACCATAATAGGAATGTTCTACGGAGCAAAGAGACTTGATCTGATCAAAAACATAAGCTGGTATGGAATAAAAATTTCCATATTATTCACTTCAGCAGTCGGCTTTTTATTTTTCCTCTTCTCTCCAGTTTTCCTTAGGATATTTACATCAGAACCAGCATTGATTGCAATAGCCTCAAAATATTTGAGAATAGAAGTTTTAACTTTTCCATTGATGGCAGTTTCAATGAACATAGCAAGAATCATACAGGGAATGGGCTTTGGCCTTCCTGGATTTATGATCAACTTAATCAGGATTGTACTGATAGCAGTCCCTCTGGCTTATATCTTTGTTTTTATTTTAGGTTACAGCTACTTGTCTATTGCAGTAGCCATGGTTCTCGGAGGCATAGCTTCAAATATTGTAGGGATTATCTGGCTGAAAATCAAGTTAAAGACATTGATTTCAAAATAATTTAAACTCAAAAAAACATTTAAATACTAGCTCTTCCCAATAAGGTCATATCAATAATAAACAAGGTGATAAATATGAAATTAAAGATATTTTTGATAATATCTATATTTGTGTGTGTAGTTGGCTGCCAACAGCAAAGTAAAATTACTAATTTTGAAGAATGTGTTGGGGCAGGAAATCCAATCATGGAATCTTACCCTAAACAGTGCAGAGCAGGAGAAAAAACATTTGTTGAAGGAATTGATAAAATTTTAACGCCGCTGCAAAAACCAACAATCACATTAGAAGAGGCAACTTCTATTGCTGAAAATTCTGAATGTACGGAAAAAGGCTCTTTAACAAAAATTTACATGTACAATGAAAATTCAAGGACCTGGTGGATTGATTTGGAAATGAAGCCTGAATTCAAAAAAGATATATGCAATCCAGCCTGTGTCATACATGAAGAGACAAAACAAGCTGAAATAAACTGGAGATGCACTGGATTGTTAACTTAGATTATAAACCCCTAATCTTTCCATAACCCGTGTATGTTGCATAAAACCCTTGATTTTAATCCTTCTGTATCAGCTATGCAAAACTCTGCAATTGGCTCATCTTCTGGATTAAGCATTTTACTAAAGATTACTTCATTATCCTTAACAAGCTGGATAAGATCGATATAATGCTTTTCTTCCATTGGATGCAAAACAGAGCCAACCTTAACCTTCACTCCCAAATCTGTTTTCTCCAGAACCGGAACATGCTTTTCATTTCCTTCCTGCTCAGCTGTCTTTTCCACCATTATCTTCATAGGCTGCCCGCAGCAGACAAGCTCGCCTTCATGAGCTTCAACAACTAAAACAACATTGCCGCAGATTTCACATTTATAAATTACATTTTTTTCTGCCATTTTTTAACCTCTTATTTATTGTTATTAAATTATTAAATTGAAGATATAAGCTAAATTATTATTGGTGACACTGTGATTAATGGTAAGTACATTACCGTCTTTTTTCCTGTATTAGACTCAAGTGATCCAATTTTATCACAAGCATTTGCTTTTTTATTATATCAGCAATATTGCTCATATATCCAATTTATGATTAAAGCTTTATTTTTATTACTCAAAACTGACCTCAGGTGCTTTTTCTGTGCCTTCTTCTGATTCAAAGTATGTTTCTTTTTCATAACCGAACATACCGGCAATAATATTTGTAGGTATTCTCCTTATCTTGATGTTATAAGCTCTTACTGCATCATTGTATCTTTTCCTTTCCACGCTAACCCTGTTTTCTGTTCCCTCTAATTGCGCCTGAAATGTCTCAAAATTCTGCGTTGCCTTGAGCTGGGGATAGTTTTCAACATTTATATTAAGTCCTTTAAAGCTTGAAGCAACACCATCTACTTGCTTTGCAGCAACAATTTTTTGATCAATAGTTTCTGCATTATCCCATGCAGCTTTTGCGGCTAGTGATTGTGTTCTTAATGCCGTAATCTGGGTATGAGTCTCTTTTTCAAAATTAGCAGCCCCCAGAACGGTATTAACCAGATTAGGTATCAAATCAGCCCTCCTTTGATATTGGTTTTCTACCTGCGCCCATGCTGTGTCTACACTCTCAGAAATCGTTATTAAGCCGTTGTAAGATCCAACGAACCAAAGTACCAATATTAATAAAAAAGCTCCTATGCCAATTAAAACCATATTTGTCTTGCTTAATTTTTTTATCATGTTTATCACCTTTTATGTTGTTTAATTGCCTATATCTTCATCTCATCAACTATTTCTCCTAAATCAGCTAATACGCCAATCAATTCCTTTACATACTCCCTTAATTCTTCTTTTTTTGTTTTTAATTTTTCTTCTTTGATCTTTTTGATCCTCTTTAGGATATCCAGATTAACCTTATAGTTCTTAGCCACTAATCTGAATAGTCCATCAAGATTTGTTGGCGCTTTAATTCCCTTTAAAAATAATAATCCGTAGAACAAAGGCATTAAAGTCGGAACAGCAGATATCAATAAGTCTTTCAATTCCTTATCATGTTTAATCCAGATATAATTCTCCCTTAGATGAATCAGTTTTGACCTGAACTCAAATTCCAGCTGCCTTCTGACATGCTTTTTATTCAATTTTATTTTATCTATTATCTCTTCTCCATATACTGTCTTATGCGGCTGCTTTATGTCAAGAAACTCCAAAGGAAAAACATCTGCTCCATCAAAAAGCTCTTCTTTTGTAAAGAGCAATGGAACAACAAACCCTTTTTTTCTATGTTTGATTACTACCGGCTTTATATCATTTAAAACATCAAAATCTAATCTATTTAAAACCAATAAAAGATTATTTGGCTCTCCCTCACTTCCAAATTTTACAACTGAAACTAGGTTATCTCCAATTTCTTCTTTCATTTCCTTAATTAATTGTTCATAAATTTTACAATTTTCTCTTTGTTCAGTCATTTTTACCAACCTCCTGAAAATCCTCCACCGCCGCTAAATCCCCCACCAAATCCTCCAAAACCAGAGCCTCCTAAACCTCCTCCGCCCCCATTTAAACCTCCTCCAAAACCCGGCAAAAAAATAGGAAAAAACCCAATTCCATGGCGCTTTTTTCCAAACATTCTTCCAACTGAAGAAGCTATTATAAACAAGATGAATATAATGTAAAAGATATTTCCCAAGCCGATGCCTCTGCTTCTGTTGACATAGGTAGAATGGTATTTTGAAACAATTTCTTCATCATCAGTTAAATAGCCGTATATTATTGCTAATGTATCATATACGCCCTTTCCATAATCATTGTTTTTAAAGTTCGGAGTTAAAACATTAACCCCTATTTCCATTGCTCTAACATCTGGCATTGTCCCTTCTAAGCCATAACCTACCTCTATTCTGTACTTTCTTTCATTTGGCGCTACTAAGATCAATAATCCGTTGTCCAAATCTTTTTTTCCGATTCCTGCTTTTTCAAACAATTCAACAGCATATGTTTCTATGTCAATTTCTTCTAAAAAATTAACCGTAACAACAGCCACTTCAACAGTAGTTTCTTGCTCAATCTGTTTTGCTAACTGAATAATTCTTGCTTCATAAGCAGAATCTAGAATATTTGCATTATCTGTAACAAAATCATTGAGTTTTGGATAATCAACTGCATATGCAATAGAGATTAAAAAAAGCAGGACTAATGATATGGCAGGTATCTGCTTTTTCATCTTGATAGTCTTTTTCATATTTATTATCTAATGATATTTACAATTCTCTTCTTTTTTAAATGTTTCTTATATCTTGCTCAGGTTATCCCAAAATTAGCACACCTGCATTAATTTAATATTTTTTTATCATTAGGTGCAGCAAAACTACACAATTATTTGAGTATTTTTTTTGTATTCCCTTGAACTACCAGAGTTTACCTAAGAATAAAAACAAAATAATCAATGTTCTTGCCGTTCACAATTCACATTCTGTCAAAGAAGCTAACCTGGGTAAAGGTTGTTCTCCTTCATAGGGTTTTCCATTTATAATCCAAGTAGGATAACCTCTTATACCTGCTTTGTCGCATTTGTTTTTATCAAAATCGCAGTCAACATAATTGATATGCTCAAAAGATTCTCCAAACTCTTTTTTCTGGTTTTGGCAGTGTGAACACCATTGAGTTCCATACATTGTAACGCCTTTTTCAGTCAAACACTTGGCAAAAGAGTCGTAATTTACACTAGAGCATCCAATCAAAGTTATTAACGTCAACAGAAATAAAAAATAAAAAATTTTTTTCAGCTTCATTTTGCAAGCCCTTCCTCAATAAGCTTTTCGAAAACACTAAATGGCTGCGCTCCTGAAACCAGTTTCCCATTAACAATGAATCCTGGAGTTCCGCTGATGCCTGCTGCAGCGCCGTCTTCGAAATCCTTCTGAACTTCAAATGCCATTTCTCCTGAATCAAGGCAGTCATTGAATTCTGCAGTATTCAGTCTGATATCTGATGCAAATTGCTTATAAGAATCTACACCTCCACTAACTCCATTTTCAAAAAGCTCGTCATACATCTCCCAGAATCTACCCTGCTCTCCGGCGCATTCAGCAGCTTCTGCAGCTTTTTGCGCATTTTTATGGGACTTTAATGGAAAGTCTCTGTATACAAACTTAATCTTTCCCTGTTTTGCAAGCTCTTTAAGCTTAGGTACCGGAGCTTCCCAGTTGGGATCTATGGACTTAAGCTGCTGTATCAGCCCAGGATTAGTCCCTGCTACAGCTGCACAATATGAGCATTCAAAATCTGAAAATTCTACCACCGTGACTTTTGCATCTTCAGGTCCTAAAAAATCGTCATCATCAGCTACACTATCCATATCAACTAGATTAGCTTGTTGAGACGGCTCATCTGCCCCTACCTGTTTTGGTTGAGCTTCTTTAACAGCAATGCCTCCTATGCTTGGCGACCCGCCAATATCTAACCACCAGGTAAATAAAGAAAGCATCAGCAAAATCCCAAGTACAGCAAATACTACCCGCCAGATTGTAAGCTTATTTATGCTCCTCATTGAATTTGAACTTTTGCTTTTTACCCTATGATGTGTATGTTCAGAATGTTCTTTTTCTTTATGGCTTTTTTCACCATAATGTTTTTTATGCTCTTCATCCATTTTTTTCACAAATGATTTTTATTTTCACCCTTAGGTTATCATACAAAACTGATTCTTCAGGTATTTAAATCGCTGATTTTTATAAATATATCTGTTCCTTTAGCTTCATGAAGAAGTAGCTGGCCAGTACCCTACCCTTTGATTTTTGTGCATATGCATAGCACTAGGGGAGTTCAGTTCCTTAGAAATAGAAGGTGATTATTAAAAATTAAAAGCAATAAAGATTAGCCTATTTCTTCTCAATTTTCCGATATTCTAAATATGAATATATTACTAGCCACACTACTGAGATTAGCACAGGAATTAATATGAACCATAAAAAATATTTTTGAAAAAATATTCCAAGAAAGATTATTACACCTGATAATTTGAAAAGTTTAGAACCTAATAGATGAGTCTTCTTCCAAACTTCATCATTGCTTATAGTCCATGGTGTCCTAATTCCTATAAACCAATTTCTTTTTAACTTTTTCAGAAACAACCCCATACCAAAAAATAATAAACCAATTGCTGGCATTAACATAGTAGTCATATTAAAACTGTAACCTAAATTAGCTAAAATTGTTAAACTAAATGCATAAAATAAAAACAATAGGATAACTAGAATAAACACATCATAATATTTTCTAAACTGGAGTATGTTCTTTTTTAAAGGATCTATTTTAGGAATTACAAGAAATAATACGTATAACCCAATAAATATTAGTGGAAATAAGAATATGCCCAAAAATTTGGGCATATAACCATCGACTTCTCCTTTTGCATTCCAATGAGATGCAACTTTATCTCCTTCAATTTTTTGATATGCATAAGTTGCTATTACAAAAGAGAATATGATTAATGTGAGTATCGCTATAGTTGTAATTTTTATTTTTTCTTTTGACATATTTACATTTATTAGAGAATTACTATTTAAACTCTTCGAATAAAAACTCATTTTTTCTAACTGAAAATTAAGATTTTTAACTGTTAAACTCCCCCTCTGTTTGTTTCTTTTTTTTAAAAAGAAAGAGAACTTAAACACTCTTGGAATGATTGATGTTGTATTTGTAGGTTATTGAAACCCGCCTTATTTTATTAATTCTTCAAAATTGAAAATTTTTTGAACACAAAAAATCTTTGATTTTTCAGTCTTTTCTGAAAAGAACACCGTAATAAAAAGAAGTACATTTAAATACTAAATGAATTGATATAGCATAATATGGATCAAAAACATATTGGTATAATATTATTAATCTTATCAGTTCTTTTAGGTACTTTTGTATATTTAATTCAAGCAGATAATGAAGCCCTTGCAGACGATTATATGGCTAAAGAAGGAACATGTTTTTTGGATGATGGTACGTGTCTTCATAAGGAAAAACTGCCTTTGTTTATATTTGGTTGGGCTGTTTCTGGAGTACTGTTTTTATTTGGGATATATATCACATTTATTGACAAAACTCAAAAATTTATGGCAGAACACCAGATTAAGGTAGCTTCTGCATTAGAATCTGCGATGAAACAAGAAAGAGAAAAGGACGAATTTAGTGCTTACATTGCAGGATTTGATGAAGAAGAAAAAAATGTTATAAAAGCAATCAAAGACCAAGAAGGAATTAAGCAATCAACTCTAAGATACAAAACTGGAATCTCAAAAACATCATTATCATTAATTCTAAAAAAACTTGAAGATAGGAAAATCATAAGCCGAAAGCCATCAGGTAAGACCAAGGAAATATACCTTCTAAAGAAGTTCTAAAAAATCGGTTTTAAACGTTCTGGGACAATAATTTAGGAGTTTTAGCCTGTTTGAGGGTTATTATTGCGTGGAATGGTATTTATAAAAGCTCTTATTCTATTTATTTAAGGTGATTAATTATGAAAAAAATTATATTTGAAGTTGAAGGGATGCATTGTCCAAGTTGTGAAATGTTAGTTAAAGATGCTTTAGAAGAACAAGAAGGTGTAAACAAGGCTGAATTGTCGCAAAAAAAGGGTACAGCAATAATATTTTTTGAAGAGAAAAAAATAAGTGAAGATAAATTAAAATCAATTATCAAAAAAGAAGGGTATGGGGTTTTATCAAAATGATTGTAAAACAAGGTTTTATTGTAGAAGGTACAACTTGTGGAAGTTGTACAGCAATTATTAAAAAGCAAGCACTTAAAGTTGAGGGTGTAAAAGAAATTACATTTGATTATGCTGCTGAAACAGGTTATGTTACTTTCGATGATAAAAAGACAAATATTGATGAAATTTTGTATAAAATAGAAGAAAAGAATTACACTTGCTATCTTCTTGACAAAACAAAAAAACAAAAATCAAATAAAACATTTGGTTGGATTTTTGCAGTTATCGGAATTTTAATTGTAGGATATTTTTTGTTTGGTTTTGTTGAAAGTATTCAAATGCCCAGTATAAGCCAAAATATGGGTTATGGCTTACTATTTGTTGTTGGATTATTAACTGGTTTTCACTGCATAAGTATGTGCGGAGGATTTGTAATTTCATATACTGCTAAAGATGCACAAGATGGGAAAAAATCTCATAAATCACATTTAATGTATGGTGGTGGAAAATTAGTTTCTTATACAGTAATTGGTGCAGCTTTCGGATTACTTGGATCAATAATAGCTTTTACTCCAATGATGAGGGGTGTTGCAGGATTGTTAGCAGGATTTTTTCTTGTGCTTTTTGGATTAAAAATGTTAAATGTTATTCCAATCTTAAGAAAAGTTCAATTTAAAACTCCAAAATTTATTGTAAATTTTGTAGGGCTAAAATCTAAGGAGAGCTCTAGCCCTTTAATAATCGGATTGCTTAACGGATTAATGATTGCCTGCGGTCCTTTGCAAGCAATTTATGTAATGGCGGCAGGGACTGGAAGCATGATCGAAGGTGCAAAACTGCTGTTCGTATTTGGTTTGGGAACAATACCAGTACTTCTTGGATTCGGATATTTTGCCAGTATGATTTCTGCAAAAGCAACACATAAGATACTAAAAGCTTCTGGAGCAATAGTTATTATTTTAGGATTAGTTATGATGAATAATGGTTTGGTTTTAACCGGGGCAGGGTATGATGCAAATTCTGTCTTAACATCTATTAAAACATCTAATGGTGTTGAATCTATAGCTGGTAATTCGGTACTAGGTACTGAAATTGAATTAAAAGAAGGATATCAAATTATTAAAATGGAGGTAAATAAATATGGTTGGAGCCCGGATACTTTTGTTCTAAAAAAAGGAGTTCCTGTTAAATGGGTTATAGATGGGAAAGAAATAACTGGATGCAATAATGCGATTCAAGTACCTAAATACAATCTTAAATTTGATATTAAGCCTGGAGAGCAAGTGATTGAATTTACCCCGGATGAGAGTGGGGTTATTAGATGGAGTTGCTGGATGGGTATGATTCCGGGAACTTTTATTGTTAAAGATGATATTGATTTAGGTAATCAAGAAGCAATTCAAAAAGAATTAGCGAACGTACAACCTCAAACCGGTGGAAGCTGTGGAGGAAGTTGTGGTTGTAGTGGATAGTATTTTAAAAGATAGGGGACTAAAGATAATATAAGATGAAAAAAGCAGATATTGAGATCACAGGAATGCATTGTGCTAGTTGTTCAACCATCATTGATAGAGCACTTAATAAGGTTGAAGGTGTGAAAAATACAAATGTTAATCTCACTACTAATAAAGCAACTATTGAATTTGATGAAAGCAAAACTGATGAAGCAACTTTAGTTAATACTATTAAAAATAAAGGTTATGATGCAAAAATATCTAGTGAAGCTGATGTTGTAATTGAGGGAAATAAACAGAAAAAAGAGTTTATTAAACTTAGGAAATCATTTTATTTTAGTCTGCTATTTGCTGTGCCTGTTTTTGTTCTTGGTATGTTCTTTATGAAAAATCCAATCCCTTATCAAAATATTATAATGTGGATTTTATCAACCCCTGTACAGTTCATTGTAGCTTGGCCTATGTATAAAAGTGCTTTTTCTGCTTTGAAAAACAAAAGTGCTAATATGGATACTCTAATTGTTATGGGAACTTCTTCAGCTTATTTTTATAGTGTATTTGTTGTTCTTAGCAATCAAGGGCATGTATATTTTGAAGCAAGTACAGTTTTAATCACAATTGTTTTGTTTGGAAAACTTTTAGAATCAAAAGCAAAAGGTAAAACAAGTGAAGCAATAAAGAAACTTATAGGATTAAAACCAAAAACTGCAACAGTTATCAGGAATGGTGAAGAGATTAAGATTAAAGTTGATGACGTAGTTGTTGGAGATAAAATAATTATTAAACCAGGAGAAAAAATACCTATTGATGGAATAATAACTGAAGGGCATTCGTCTATTGATGAGAGTATGATAACTGGAGAGAGCATTCCAGTTGAAAAAAACAAAGGAGACAGAGTTATTGGGGCTACTATTAACAAATATGGGAGTTTTATTTTCAAAACAACAAAAGTAGGTGCAAATACAACTTTATCCCGAATAATAAAACTTATTGAAGATGCTCAAGGAAGCAAGGCACCAATTCAGAGATTTGCAGATTCTGTTTCAACATATTTTGTACCTGCTGTTTTGTTAATATCACTTATTACTTTTATTTCTTGGTTTTTTATATTAGGTTCTGAGTTTCGATTTGCGTTAATAGCAAGTGTTGCTGTATTAGTTATTGCATGCCCCTGTGCTCTTGGCTTAGCAACTCCAACAGCTATAATGGTAGGGACTGGAAAAGGGGCAAGGAAAGGAATATTAATCAAAGGTGGAGAAGCATTAGAAACAGTTCACAAAATAAAAAATATAATTCTTGATAAGACTGGAACTATAACTAAAGGAAAACCAGAGGTAACAGATATCATTTCTTTAAATAATCAAAGTGAAAATTCTATTCTTTCTTTAGCAGGGTCGCTTGAGAAGAATAGTGAACATCCATTGGCCGAAGCAATAGTTAAGAAAACAGAAGAAGAAAAAGTCCTTTTTAAAAAAACTCAGGGTTTCAAATCAATTCCAGGACATGGAATTACTGCATCAATTGGAAATAAGAAATACTTTATGGGAAATTCAAAATTAATGGATGATAACAAGATTAATTTCAATAAATATAAATTAAAAATAATAGAGTTAGAAAAACAAGGAAAAACTGTAATGTTGGTTGCAGAATCAAAAAAGTTAATAGGATTAATAGCTGTTGCAGACACTATAAAAGATACTTCATACAATGCAATCAAACAATTACAAAAGCTAAAAATAGGAGTATATATGATTACTGGAGATAACGAACGAACAGCTAAAGCAATAGCAAAACAAGTAGGAATTAATCATTATTTTGCAGAAGTATTACCAGAAGACAAAGCAAACTATGTTAAAAAATTGCAAAAGAAAGGATCTGTTGCTATGGTGGGCGATGGTATTAATGATGCTCCTGCATTAGCACAAGCAGATGTAGGGATTGCTATGAGTTCAGGTACAGATGTAGCAATGGAAACAGGAGATATAGTATTAATGAAAGATGATCTTCTGGATGTTGTTAAGTCTATTAAATTAAGCAGAATGACAATGAATAAAATAAAGCAAAATATGTTTTGGGCTTTGTTTTATAACACTCTCGGAATTCCAATTGCAGCAGGTTTATTATACCCTTTTACTGGATGGTTGCTCAATCCAATGATTGCTGGAGCTGCCATGGCAATGAGTTCCGTAAGTGTGGTTATTAATTCTTTGCTTTTAAAGACGAAGAAGTTATGAATAGATTTTAATTAGATTTCTTTTGTGAAACAAAAGGCTATACGTATGTAGCACGAACTCCCCCTAGTTTTAAAAAAGAACTTAAACACAATTGAACTTAACATCGCACTGTTATACGTTTTTTCTGCAAGAAAAAAAGCCGAAGGCTCAGTTCAAAAAATATTTTCCTTATCTTTCAATTGATATGATTTCCCAACGCATTATACTTCTTAGGCATTCATTATGTTTAATTAATCATCCAGACACATGGATTCCTTTGAAATTGTTCCCATGAGGACTTGTTCAACACAACCAGTTACCAGTTCTTCAGGATAACAAGTTCCTACAATATTCTTCAAAGAACCTTGGGTAAGATTGTTTTTTTGTTCATCAGTTAGTGTTGGTGGAAAACAAACTCCGCTTATGCACTGCCCTCCATCTGTACATATTTCACCGGCCTTTTTGTAGGAGAGGAGACAAGTTTGATTATCTGTCCATTGCCCTCCAGCGTTTTGGCAAAACTGTTTATTTTTCTCTGGGTGATGTTCAGGCAAAGATGAATAAAGAAAGCCTAAACCAATTCCAAATAAAATTATAATTGCGAAAATTATAATAATAAATATAAATATTTTAGGAGTATTTTGCTTTTGCATAGTAATATATTAAATTTGATTATGGATATATAAGATTTACGAAAAATAAGAAAAAATCAATATTATTCTCTCCTGAAAGACTATCATCACTTTTCCTAGTTAGAAAAATATTTTTTGAATTGAATTTAACATCGGAACTATACGAAGTGCCGAGTGACCCAAGGCTGCCCAAGAAAAATAGAACATAAAGCCCCAGAAAACCGAAACATTTATATATAAAATATGTTTTAATATTAAAATGTGTTGTAGGTGATGTAAAATGGAAGTTGCTTTAACAAAAATGTCCCAAAATGGACAAGTTGTAATCCCTTCTGAGGTCAGAAGAGATGCAGGTATAAAACCATCAACACAGTTTTTAGTGTTTAATGAAGATGGAAACATCTTACTGAAACAAATAAAGAAAGAATCTCTGAAGAATGATATGATATTAATAGACAAAATTAAAAGAAGTGAAGATGAAATCAAAGGTGGAAAGTTCATTAAAGCAGATACTAAAATGAGTGATGAAGAGATTGACGATTTGTTGATAGGATAAAATGCAAATAATATTCTCAGATGAATTCAGAAAAGAATTTAAAAAAATAAAGAATAAATCCACAAGATTAAAGATCATCAAACAACTTAAGAAGTTAGCACAGGTTCCTGAATCTGGAAAACCATTAAGATATGACTTAAAAGGACATAGAACTATTAGGGTGGCTCCATTTAGAATCATATATAGAATTGAAAAAGACTCAATCATCATTAACTGTTTTGATCATAGAAAAGATGTGTATGAATAATATCTATGCGTGCGTAGCACGAACTCCCTCATTTTTTCTTTTTTAGAACTTAAACACAATTAAATATCGTATCCCATTTAAAGTGCCAAATGTTTATGAGTATGATTAAGTTATTTAGAATCCGAAGATTCCTCATAACTCTTTTATCGTCTGGTAAATGATATTATTAACCAAACATCTATTTTAATGTTTCGATTTCAAATTTGTATTTTTAATAAAGCTATCGCTATTAGCTATCCTGATTGGAGGTTTTTATTGTGCTAGTTTATCAGGACAAAATTTTGTTTTTGATTTAAGGAGTTTGAATACAATATGACATAATTTCTTTGCACAGTAGACGTGAGCTTCATCTTTTGATTTTTTCTCAATAGTATGTTTTTTTATAAACAAATTCATGAAATATGAATTAAATCTTTTTAGAGATATTGCAGATTGGAAGAAATAATGTCTAAGGTAAGATGATCCACATTTGTTTATATGATTGAATTTTGATTCAAAATTACCCGATTGTGCAAATCTTGGTACAAAATCAGTAAAGTTATAATATTGATCTCTGTTTTTGAAATAGTCAATATCACCAGTTTCTGCTATGATTCCAGCAGCATAAATTTTATTTAATCCAGCAACTTCTGCTAAAGGATTAAAGATTTTATCAAAGTGATAATCAATTTTATTTTCAAGAAAAGTTATTTGTTTATCAAGTAATTGAATATTCTCAATAGCAAGTTTTATTTCCACATCCATGCCAGGTTTTGGTATACCAAATGTTTCTTTTGCAGATAAAAGAATTTTTTTAGCATGATTATATGAAACATTCTTACTTGATTTTATAAGATAATCTCTTATTTCTTGTTCAGTTAAGCGGTTTATTTGATTTAGATCTGTGTATTTTTTCAGAAACTCAAGAGAAGCTTTACCAAACATATCGCTGAAACATTTTGAATATTCAGGAAAAATAATATGCATATCTCCTTTAATCCGATTTTTTAGTCTTGTTTGTTGACGAATAAGTTTTGTTCTTGTTCTGCAAAGTTGTTTTAAAAGTGGATATTTATCTGGTAAAATATTATCAGATAGATCTTTTTCTTTAACATAATCTGAAATTATATATGAATCAATTTTATCTGTTTTAAATTCAAATCCTAAACTCTTTCTATGAGCTTTTGTTCTTTTTGGATTGATTACAGATACATCTGGATATTTTTTATGAAGATGATATAGTATACCATGATGATACACTCCGCTACTTTCCATCCCAATCTTAAATTGAGTATCATATTTATCGAGTTTTTTTTGAAATTCTAATATACCTAAATGATTATTTTTAATTTTAAAAGTTTGTAATTTTTCTTTTTGTTCATTTAGTACACAAACCATATGTGAATCCTTTGCAACATCTATTCCAATATATTTCATTCTAGCTAAACCTCCAAATACTTTTTATACAATAAGGGTTTACTACTTTTCACTTGTGTACTTTCGTGATGCACAGTCATTATTTTAATGCTGTAGTCAACTTCATCCACACTTAAGTGAAAAACCTTGTTGTTTAACATTCAAGCTCGAGGACAAATTTGTCCTGGCTTAGTTTGCAATGCACAAGGTAAACCCTTGGCACAATAAAGGGATAGAGAAACTGACTACTGCAAATTTTTTTCTATTAACTCAAAAGTAGAGTTTAATTCACTATAGTTGTTTAACATCACGCTGTTATACATTTTTTCTGCAAGAAAAAAAGCCGAAGGCTTAGTTCAAAAATATTTTTTGTTCTTATTTAGTAGGATAGGCTTTCTCCTTCTTTTATAAATTTAATTTTTTCCTATTTGAGAACTAAAAGGGTGGTTAGTGTTAAATTTACTTTTCCAAAGCTTTTAAAAGCATATCTTATTCTATTGATTATATGAAGTTTGTACTAAATCCTCCATTTAAACCGGCTGGCGGTCAGCCTGAGGCAATCTCTAAGTTAGCTAAGGGCATAAATAAATATCCAAGGCAGACTCTTCTGGGCATTACTGGTTCTGGTAAAACTTTTGTTATGGCAAATTTAATTAATAAAGTTAATAAGCCAACTTTGGTGCTTGCACACAATAAGGTTCTTGCTGCACAACTGTATACTGAGCTTAAAGAGTTGTTTCCAAAAAATCGTGTTGAGTATTTTATTAGTTATTATGATTATTATCAGCCTGAAAGCTACATGCCTGTGTCTGATACTTATATTGAAAAAGAAGCAACAGTTAATAAACAAATTGAGAAAATGAGGCTTCATGCGGTTTCTAGTCTTATGTCAAGAGAGGATGTTATTATTGTGGCATCAATTTCTTGTATTTATGGTCTTGGTGATCCTCAGGATTTTCGGGATATGAGTCTTAAATTTAAAAAAAATACAAAGTTAAATAGATCTGCATTTATTTCTAGACTTGTGGAGATGCAGTATGAACGTAATGATAATTCTTTAGAATCTGGTAATTTTAGGGTGAGAGGAAGCGTTATTGATATTATTCCTGGTTACGAAGATAACATTCTCCGTGTTGAACTCGATGATGATAAAATTAAAAATATTTCTGAACTTCATGCAGTTACGGGTGTTCTTATTACAAAAATTAATGAGGTTACTTTATTTCCTGCAAAGCAGTTTGTTGTTCCTCAAATTAAGCAGGAGCGTGCAATAAACTTGATTAAACAAGAGCTTGAAGATCAATTGCCTGCTCTCGGTTTGCTTGAGTCAGAACGTCTTCGTAAAAGAGTTAAGTATGATATTGAAATGATTGAAGAAATGGGTTATTGTAATGGGATTGAAAATTATTCGAGGCATTTTGACGGCAGAAAAGTTGGAAGTCCTCCTAGTACTCTTCTTGATTACTTTCCTAAAGACTTTTTGTTAATTGTTGATGAGTCTCATCAGACTATTCCTCAGTCTAATGCTATGTATAAGGGAGATTATTCTCGTAAGAAGAATCTTGTTGATTTTGGTTTTAGACTTCCTTGCGCATTTGATAATAGGCCCCTCAAATTTGCAGAATTCGAAAAATATTTTAATCATGTAGTTTTTGTTTCAGCAACTCCTGCTGAGTATGAAATCAAGAGTTCTGGTCAAATTGTTGATTTGATTATTAGGCCAACTGGGTTAATCGATCCTATTGTTGATATGCGCCCTATAAAAAATCATATTCAGGATATGATCTCTGAGATTAATAAGACTGTTAAACGCGGCGATAGAATTCTTGTGACTACCCTTACTAAGAGAATGGCTGAAGATTTGACTGATTATTTATCTAAAGAAGGTGTTCGTGTTAGATACCTGCATTCAGAAATTCAAAGTCTTGAAAGAATTGAGTTAATCAGGCAGCTTAGAGCAAAAGAATTTGATGTTCTTGTTGGTATTAATTTACTCAGAGAAGGTCTTGATATTCCTGAAGTTTCACTTATATGTATTCTTGATGCTGATAAAGAGGGTTTTTTGCGTGATGAGCGTTCATTAATTCAAACTATTGGTAGAGCTTCTCGTAATGTTAATGGTAGGGTTATATTGTATGCGAATCGTGAAACTAAATCAATTAAGAGTGCTATGGCAATTACAGCAAATAGAAGGCAAGCACAGATTCAATTTAATAAAAAGAACGACATTAAACCGCAGTCTATTATAAAGAAGATTGCAGAGAAAAAGAGTGAGCTTAAAGGCATAAAGCATATGGCTACTCGAGATATTGAGAAGAAACTTGCTGAGCTTGATTCTCAAATGAAGATTTATGCTGAAAATTTAGATTTTGAAAATGCAATTAAATTTCGTGATTTGATTGAACAATTAAGGTTTCAGTTAACACAAACTCAAGATCAGAAAAAATATATAAATGGCAAACTTGATCTGAAAAAGAATAATAAATCTAAAAAGAAGGCAACTAAAAGATGAATGATTTTATTAAAATTAAAGGAGCTAGAGAGCATAATTTAAAAAATATTAGTGTTGATATTCCTAGAAATAAGTTTGTTGTAATTACTGGTCTTTCAGGTTCCGGGAAATCTACTCTTGCTTTTGATACTTTATACGCTGAGGGGCATAGACGTTATGTGGAGTCATTGTCCGCGTATGCTAGGCAATTTTTGGGTTTAATGAATAAGCCTGATGTTGATTCAATTGATGGTTTAAGTCCTGCTATTTCAATTGAACAGAAAACTACGTCTAAGAATCCTCGTTCTACTGTTGGAACTGTTACTGAAATTTACGATTATCTTAGATTGCTATATGCCAGAATTGGAGTTGTTAATTGTCCAAAATGTAATAGTTCAATAAAACCTCAATCATCTGAAAATATTGTGAATTTAATTATGGGTGGTGCAGGCAAAATTATTATTATCGCACCTATTATTCGTGGTCAGAAAGGAACTCATGAAGGTGTTTATGATGATTTAAGGAAAGAGGGTTTCACAAAAGTTCGTGTTGATGGTAAAGTTTATGATATTGCAACTGTTAAAGATGAGTTAAAACTTGAGCGTTATGAAAAACATTGGATTGAAGCAGTTATTGATACTATTACAATATCTGATGATGAAAGACTTAGGATTAGTGAGGGTGTTGAACAAGCATTGCATATTGGAAAAGGCAGAATAATTATTGTTGACATTAAAGCTGCAGCTATTGTTAAAAAGGATTCTAAAAAAGAACTTGATCGTGGTCTTGGTGAAACTATCTATACAACACATGGTACTTGCCCTAATCATCCTAATGTTGTTTTTGAGCCTCTTGAGCCCCGTATGTTTTCATTTAATAGTCCATATGGAGCATGTTTAGATTGTCATGGTCTTGGTGAAATAGAGCAAATTTCTGAGGATTTGGTAATTCCTGATAAATCTATTTCGATTATGGATGGTGCTATTGCTGTTTATGGGAAGATGGAAGTTTCATGGAGAATACAGCAAATGTCTGCTGTTGGAACAAAGTATGGTTTTGATGTATTCACCCCTATAAACAAATTTTCTAAAGAACAGCTTGATATTTTACTTTATGGGACTACTGATCCAATTAAGGCTAAGTGGTCTAATGGTGCAACCATGAATCTTAATAATGGTTGGGAAGGGATAATTCCTCAAACAATGAGGTTATACAAGCAGACTGAATCTGAATGGCGTAAGCAAAATATTTCTAAATTCATGTTATCAAAGCAGTGTAAGACTTGTAACGGTAAGAGATTAAAAGATATTGTTCTTGCAGTAAAAGTAGCTAATAAATCTATTATTGAGATTACAGAGTTCAGTATTGATGATGCATGTATTTTTTTTAAAAATTTAAATGAATCCTTAAATGAAAAAGAGATGTTTATTGCAAAGCAAGTGTTAAAGGACGTTAATGAACGGTTAGGATTTATGAAAAATGTAGGTCTTGGGTATTTATCTTTATCTAGGTCTTCAAGAACTCTTTCAGGTGGTGAAGCGCAGAGAATCAGACTTGCAACACAAGTTGGTTCAAATTTAATGGGTGTTATGTATATTCTTGATGAACCATCAATTGGACTGCATCAAAGAGATAATAATAAATTAATTGATACTCTTCATCAACTTCGCGATATTGGAAATACTTTAATTGTTGTAGAACATGATGAAGATACTATTAAACGAGCAGATTATATCATTGATATGGGTCCAGGCGCAGGAGTTCATGGCGGGCACATTACTGCAAGAGGGACTTTAAAAGAAATCTGTAAAAATAAAAATAGCATAACAGGAGATTATTTATCTGGAAAGAAAAAGATAGACATTCCAGCATCTCGAAGAAAACCAGTTGGACAAATCAATGTAAGTGGTGTTACTGAGAATAATTTAAAGAATTTCGATGTAGATTTGCCTATTGGTGTGCTTTGTAGCATTACCGGAGTTTCAGGTAGCGGTAAATCTACTTTAATGAATCAAACATTGATGCCTTATATGAGAAAATATTTTGGAGAAAAAGTTGATAGAATCGGAAAATTCAAAAAAATAGAAGTTCCAAAGGATGTTCACAATGTTATAATTATTAATCAAGATCCAATCGGTAGAACTCCCAGAAGTAATCCTGCAACATATACAAAAATATTTGATGATGTTCGTAAATTATTTGCTGCAACTAAAGATTCTAAAGCTCGAGGATATAAAGAAGGGAGATTCTCATTTAATGTGAAGGGGG